>JAHRWC010000340.1 GCA_019090365.1 Flavobacteriaceae bacterium | reverse complement strand
GTTTAAAAGAAATTTCTTACTTCTATAATAGATTAAGCTCTTCTTTTAGCTTTTTAGTTAGCTTACTTACTACCAAATTGTAGGAATGATCAATTAATTCGCAAAGAAGATTATGAGGGATATTCATTTCTAATTCAACCGTATTCCAATGAACTTTGCTCATATGAAAACCTGGAGTTATTAATCCATCATATTCTTCACGTAACTCAATTGATCGTTCGGGGTCACATTTTAAATTAGCTTTAGATGGTTGGTGTTCTAACCCAGATAAGGCAAACATTTTTCCCATTACTTTAAAAACAAGTGTTTTTTCATCGAATGGAAATGATTCTGTTACTCCTTTTTTAGCAATACAATATTCTCTAAACTCTTCAATATTCATACTTACTTAATTACATAACCGATAGCTGGTTGATCATCAAAATATATTAATAGAATCTTTATTCCTATTTGAAGTGGAATATTAAATGTTAATACCTCATCTTCAAAAGTAAAATCTTCTAAAGGAATCGTTTCTTCTCCATACGAATATGAAATATTTTTAGGTGCAACATTATTTACTTTGAATGGAATAACTGCATAATATTCTTCTTCATATAAAATCCCATTTTGAGGAGTTATAATTTCATTTAAAACCAAATTTTCTTTTATAAGTAAAGGCATATTAGAAAAATCTGTTCTTGAAATATTTTCAGATATAAAAGCATCATCAATTATATCAGGATAGTGACTTTTTATAAATAAATTTGGATCTGTTTTATAATAAAAAAAACTAGGCTCTTTTATAAACTTTTCATGGTATTTTCCAGCACCCCAAGTAGGATCGAACAAAAATGGTTTATCATCGATATATGCCACATTCCACATATGGTTTCTATTAAAAGGTCTACCTATATCACTAAAATTAGTTTTTGTATCTCCTCTTACTAAATAATTCTGAATGCCTTGCAACTCACAAAGACGTTCAAATAACATGGAATATCCTTCACAAACTGCAATCCCTTTTTGAACGGTTCTATTAATAATTTTGTTACGAGTGATTTCTTCTTTCTGATTACGTTCTTTATAGTTTGTAAATTTATAATTGAATTTTTTGTATTCGTCAGGGCTATATTCAACATTCTGAATAATCCAACTATAAATAGCTCTTACTTTATCTTCTTCAGATATAAAATCACGGGTAATAAACTTTGATAGTACTTCTGGGCTTTTACAAGTTGTAGGGTACAAGGCAATGGTAGCATCAACTAAATCGTAATCTTGTGAATTCATTAGGTTACAAACCATGAATAATAACAATACACTAAGTCGCCATTTAAGTTTCATCTTTATATTGTATATAAAATAGGTTTACTTGGTGTGGCATCATTATGAAAGGAAGCTATCATAAGATTTAGAATATACGAACCATCTTTTATTGTATTTGGCACATATATAAGTTCGGTAATTGTTGCTTGAATGCGAGGGTTTTTAGGATAATTCCAGAAAGCTTTATGTGCTAACAATTTTCCCTCGTCTTTTTCTTTATCTACAGACGGAAGATCAATTAATAAATGTTCTATTCCTTTCTTTCTGATAAATGAAGCTGCCTTATAGTGTAAATACGGCCAATTTGTATTTGAATATTTCTTCGATTTTTTTGAAACAGTATTTGGCAATACTCTTATGATAATCGCTTGCGGAGATTTATCTTCTAATCCCTTTCTTATTTGTTCTTCTGAAATAATTAAATCTTCTCCATCCTGTTCTGGTGTAACTGAAATAACTTCAGCAGTATAAAAGAATGTTTTTAACGTATCATTTATTGAATAAAATTCTTTTGAAATATGCCCTACACATTCGGTATGAGTACCATGAGCATGCGGATTAAATTCAATATTATTAAAATTAACTGAAGCTCCTTGACTCACTTTAGCTACCCAATCGCCCATTTTCACAGGTTCTATTTTTGGAGCATCTAAATACCATGCTATTGGGTTTTTAGTTGATGCTTGAAGTGGTAAAGAAATATCTAATGGCTTGGATAAATCAATTTTGTAGGTTTCATTTCCTAATTGCAGGGAAGTCTTCATGCTTTAAAAGTAATCAATTTTAATCTATCTTGAATAAATTAGAAGCAATTCCGTCGCTTAAAAATTTTCCTTTTTTATCTATTTTTAAACAATCCCCTGTAAGAATTAAATGTTTTTTCTCGATTTCTTTTTGAGCTTGGTTTAAAACATAATCGACATATTCTTTACCAAAATCGGATTCAACTTTCAAAAGAGAAACGCCCCACATGGTTCGTAAACCTGTCATAATATATTCGTTATAACGATCATTTACACTGAGTAATTCTCTTTCAATGGGAAGTTTTTTTTCTGAAATACTCTTTATGTATTTAATGTTGTTTGAAATATTCCAACTTCGATATTCACCATTAAATGAATGTGCTGAAGGACCAATTCCTAAATATGATTTTCCCTGCCAATAGGCAGTATTATTTTTAGAGAAATACCCTTCTTTTCCGAAGTTAGAAAATTCATAATTTACAAATCCAGCTTCTTCCATTTTAGATAAAAGAAGTTCGTATTGCTCTTTAAATTCGGTATCTAATGTTGGAATAATCTTTCCTTTATTAATAAATGACTCTAAAGCTGTTTTGGGTTCGACAGTTAAAGCATAGCTTGAAATATGTGGTACTTCTAATGAAAGAGCTAACTCTAAATTTTGTTTCCATCGATCATTACTCATACCCGGAATTCCGTAGATGAGATCAATACTTATATTATCGAAATGTTTTTTAGCTTCAATGATGCAGTTCTTTGCTTCACTCGCATTATGGGCTCTATTCATGAGTTGCAAATCTTCTTCAAAAAAAGATTGAACACCAATACTTAACCTATTAATTGGGCTTTTAGAAAGTTGTGCAATTACTTCATTTGTAAGGTCATCTGGATTTGCCTCTAGAGTAATTTCAGCGTCTTTTTCAACTTCAAAATTTTCGTTGATTGCTTCAAATACTTTTTCAATTTCTTTTTCTGAAAGTAAACTTGGTGTTCCTCCTCCAAAATAAATTGTTTTTAATGAAGTCGTTAGTTCTTCTTTCCGAAGCACTATTTCTGAACAAATTGCATCAACCATTTCATCTTTTTTCTTCATTGTAGTTGAAAAATGAAAGTCACAATAATGACAAGCTTGCTTGCAAAAAGGAATATGAATATAGATTCCAGACATAGTTAAAACTGAAACTTTTTTGCATTAATTATATGCTGTAAATGATGTTCACAATGCCAAGCATAAATACAAATGTTTTCTTTTAATGAGATCTGTTCATTTCCTGATGGATGAATAAATGTCTTATTTAAATCTTCATGACTCATATTCTGAAGTAAAAAACTCCAACGATCGTGAATTGTTTCTAAGAGAAGTAATGATTTCTCAATAGGATATTGAATGGTGTCTGGAAGTTCAGCCCAAAGTTGTTCTTCATAAGGTCTAATAGTAGGGTTTTCTTCAGTTAATGCAAGTTTAAACCGCGTGATACTATTCATATGACTATCGATACAGTGATTTACAACTTGCTGAATATTCCAACCTTCTGGACGATATTTATAATACAATTCATCTTTTGATAGTTCTTCGACTTCATTTCGAACATTCTTAGGAAAAATCTCAATGATAGTTTTACATTCCTCAATTAACTGATCGCTGATAATTTCAGGAATTATCAATGTTCCAACAGGATATTTTAATTGTTCTAAATCTTCCACATTTTATTTTTTAATTCTTCCTTCATTTTGTTTTACAAAAGCACCCCAACCAGTATAACTCTTCCCTACAGAAATTTTCCCTGCGTTGTAAAAATGACAAACCGCAGCAGCTAATCCATCGGTGCTATCTAAGTTTTTGGGTAATTCTTTTAAATTTAAAGTACTTTGAAGCATACGTGCTACTTGTTCTTTACTAGCATTACCATTTCCAGTTATTGCCATTTTAATTTTTTTAGGAGAGTATTCAGTAATAGGAATGTCTCGAGACAATCCAGCAGCCATAGCTACTCCTTGTGCTCTTCCTAACTTTAACATGGATTGCACATTTTTCCCGAAGAAAGGAGCTTCTATTGCAATTTCATCTGGATGATGTGTTTCGATAAGCTCAATGGTACGTTCAAAAATGAGTTTAAGTTTCACATAATGATCATTGTACTTTTTTAGTTGGAGCTCATTAAGTTGAAGAAATTCCATTTGTTTGTTTACCACTTTTATAAGTCCGAAACCCATAATGGTTGTCCCTGGATCAATTCCTAAAATTATTTTTTCAGTACTCATAAAAATGTTATTTCTGTGTGTTTAAAAGTATCATAATTGACCACAGAGTTAAAGATAAAACAAATATAATTTATAGTAATTTAGCTTTTGATGTTTCCTAGCTCTCACAAATCTAAACAATATCTACTTCTAGCCCTAAAAATTTTCATCTTAGGGTTCACTTTTAGCTATATTTATATTAAGCTTTCTAAAAATGAATCTCAACAATATCAAGAAATCATTTTTGAAGCATTATCAAAAAATAATGACGTTTTTGGATATATTACTTTATTTATTCTACTTGCCTTTGCAAATTGGTTTTTTGAAATTTTGAAATGGAAAGAACTAGTGTCGACCCTTCAAAAAATATCTTTTTTAACTTCCTTAAAGCAAAGTTTATCTGCATTAACGGTCTCATTATCAACACCTAATAGAATAGGAGATTATGGGGCTAAGGCTTTATATTTTAAAAAAGAATTAAGAAAACAAGTACTCTTACTTAATTTATTTTCGAATACAGCACAAATGGGAATGACAATATTGTTTGGGGTTTTCGGGTTAATCTATGTAGCGTTTACGTATGCAATTGAATATTCATTAATTAAAGTTATTGGAAT
>JAHRWC010000339.1 GCA_019090365.1 Flavobacteriaceae bacterium | reverse complement strand
GTAGGTCGTATAGGATTAGCAATTTATGATGATAATGTAGTGTATGCAATTCATGACAGCCAATTCCGAAGAGAAAAAGATAAGGATGAAAAAACTAAAGATGGACTTCAAAAAGATGATTTTAAGAGCATATCTGTTTCAGATTTCCTTTCATTAGAAGACACTTCATTGAAAACATTTTTAAAATCGAATGGATTTCCGAAGAAATATACAGTGACATCAGTAAAAGAAATGGTTAAAAACGGTGAGGCAAAACCGATTGATATCGCCAAATATTTAGAAAATGCAAACTCACTTTTATTTGACACGCCTGTTGTTGGAACCGAAGTGTATAAAAGTACAGATGGTGGGAAAAATTGGAAGAAAACACATGAAGGATATTTAGACAATATTTATTATTCGTATGGGTATTACTTCGGAAAAATACACGTAGATCCAAGTAATCAAGACGGAATATATATTTATGGAGTTCCTATTTTAAAATCGAAAGATGGAGGAAAAACGTTTGAATCTATAGATGCAGGAAATGTTCATGCAGATCATCATGCGCTTTGGATCAATCCAAAACAACCAGGGCATTTAATTAATGGAAACGATGGTGGAGTGAATATTACGTATGATGATGGTGAGCATTGGATTAAGAATAATTCATTATCAGTAGGGCAGTTTTATGCAATTAATGTAGATAATGAAGAGCCCTATAATGTGTACGGAGGATTGCAAGATAATGGTGTTTGGGTAGGACCACATAACACTGAAGAAAATAGTAGGTGGTTGCAAAATGGAGATTATCCATATAAGTTTATCATGGGTGGTGATGGAATGCAAATCCAAATAGACAATCGAAATAGTAATATTGTGTATACAGGATATCAATTCGGAAATTATTATCGATTGAATCGTGAAACTGATGAGCAAACCTATATTCAACCAAAACATGAATTGGGTGAAAATCCATACCGTTTTAATTGGCAAACGCCTATTTTATTAAGCCAACACAATCAAGATATCTTGTATTTAGGAGGTAATAAACTCATGCGAAGTATGGATCAAGGATCTACTTGGGATGCTATTTCAGATGATTTAACAAAAGGTGGAAAGCCAGGAAATGTAGCATATGGAACGTTAACTACAATGAGTGAATCTTCATTTCAATTTGGTTTGATGTATGCAGGTAGTGATGATGGGTATGTGCATGTTACAAAAAATGGAGGAGGTAATTGGCAACGAATTTCAAATTCATTCCCTCAAGATTTATGGGTAAGTAGAGTAGAAGCTTCAAGTTTTAAAAAGGAACGTGTGTATGTGACATTAAACGGATATCGTTGGGACGATTTTACCCCTTATGTATTTGTGAGTGAAAATTATGGTGCTACTTGGAAAAACATAAGCAGTAACCTTCCAACATCTTCTGTGAATGTGATAAAAGAAGATTCTGAAAATGAAAATGTTTTATATCTAGGAACCGATAACGGAGTTTATGTTTCTTTAAATCGAGGAGAATCTTGGGAAGCATTTTCATCAGGGTTGACCAATGTAGCAACTCATGATTTGGTAGTGCATCCTGAAGCGAAAGATTTAGTGGTAGGAACACATGGACGTTCTATATATATTGCAGATATATCCCTACTTCAAAAAATGAATACTGAGAATAAGGCTGAGGTTTTAGTTTCTGAAATAGAATCAATTCGTTCTTCAAGTTATTGGGGTAAGAAATTTAGTTCTTGGGGAGAAATATATGAACCTACAGCTGAGATTAATTTTTATAGTCCTACTGATGGAAAAGCTACTATTTCTATTCAAACGGAAGATGGAGATGAATTAGAATCAATAAAAGTAGACGCTCAGAAAGGAGTGAATGTTTTTGAATATCATTTAACTTTTTCAAAAAATAAAGAATTGAAGGCTAAGAAAGCTGAAAATGACGCATATTATCTTCCGAAGGGAGATTATTTTATAGATGTTTCAATAAATAAGAAGCATTCAAAAACTAAATTAAAAGTAAAATAAACGAAGTATTTAAAATAATTCTAAATACAATCTAAAAGAAACCTCAAAGTTTGGCAATCACCTCCTTGAGGCGTACTTTTGCATAAATTTTTTTAAGAAAATTCAAAACATGGGTATACTATCCTCCTCTATTGCTAGAAAAGTCGCTATGGCACTTTCAGCTCTTTTTCTAATCTTTTTTCTATTAATGCACGTTACTATCAACCTTATATCGGTTTGTAGTGCTGAAACATTTAATATGGTCTCCCATTTTATGGGAACCAATCCAATCATTCAGTTTGTGATGCAACCCGTATTAATTTTTGGTGTTGTGTTTCATTTTGTACTAGGTTTTGTTTTAGAAATTAAAAACAGAAAAGCAGTTGGAATTAAATATGCTAAAAACAATGGTGCAGCAAATTCTACTTGGACGAGTAGAAATATGATCTATAGCGGATTAGTAATTTTAGCTTTTATCGTATTACACTTTATCGATTTCTGGTTTCCGGAAATAAATACAAAATATATTCTTGGAGACATGAGTGGATTGCATGATGGAGAGTTTAGATATTACCATGAATTAGTTGAAAAGTTTCATAGCCCAATTAGAGTAGGTGCATATGTTGTTGCTTTTGTATTACTTGCTTTACACTTATTACACGGGTTTCAGTCTGCATTCCAATCGATGGGAATGAATAATAAATATTCAAAATGTGTGAAAAATTTTGGTAAATGGTATGCTATCTTGATTCCATTACTTTTTATTTTCATTGCACTTTTTCACCATTTTAACCACTAAATACTACTGTTTATGTCTGTATTAGATTCAAAAGTACCTAAAGGTCCCATTAAAGATAAATGGACTACATATAAGGATAAAATTAATTTAGTTAATCCAGCGAACAAGCGTAATATTGATATTATAGTTGTTGGTACTGGTCTTGCAGGAGGTAGTGCTGCTGCAACATTAGCAGAGCAAGGATATAACGTAAAGGCATTTTGTTACCAAGATTCTCCACGTAGAGCGCATTCAATTGCTGCACAAGGAGGAATAAATGCTGCAAAAAATTATATGGGAGATGGTGATTCTAACTATCGTCTTTTTTACGATACTGTAAAAGGTGGTGATTACCGTTCTCGTGAAGCAAACGTTCATCGTTTGGCAGAAGTTTCTGGAAATATCATTGATCAATGTGTAGCACAAGGAGTTCCTTTTGCACGAGATTATGGTGGATTACTAGATAATCGTTCATTTGGAGGTGTATTAGTATCTCGTACTTTTTACGCTAAAGGGCAAACAGGACAGCAATTGTTATTAGGAGCATATTCAGCAATGAATAGACAAATTGCTCGTGGTAAAATTGAAATGTTTAACCGTCATGAAATGCTAGATGTTGTAAAAGTTGATGGTAAAGCAAGAGGAATTATAACTCGTAATTTAATTACAGGTGAAATTGAAAGACATTCAGCCCATGCAGTTGTTATAGCAACTGGTGGTTATGGAAATGTTTATTTCCTTTCAACAAATGCAATGGGATCTAATGCAACTGCTGCATGGAAAATACATAAAAAAGGTGCGTATTTCGCTAACCCTTGTTTTACACAAATTCACCCAACATGTATTCCAAGATCAGGTGATTATCAGTCAAAATTGACATTAATGTCTGAATCATTACGTAATGACGGACGTATATGGGTGCCAGCAAATATAGATGATGCTAAAGCTATTCAGAAAGGTAAATTAAAGCCTACTGAAATTGCAGAAGAAAATAGAGATTATTATTTAGAGCGTCGTTACCCAGCCTTCGGAAACTTAGTGCCGCGTGATGTAGCCTCAAGAGCTGCGAAAGAACGTTGCGATGAAGGTTATGGTGTAAATGCTACAGGAGAAGCTGTTTATTTAGATTTTGCTGCTGCAATTGAACGTTATGGTAAAGAACAAGCGAAAATTCATGGTCATCATGATGCTTCTAAAGAAAAAATAACGGAATTAGGTGAAGGTGTTATAGAAGAAAAGTACGGAAACCTTTTTCAGATGTACGAAAAGATTGTTGCTGAAAACCCTTATAAAACACCAATGATGATTTATCCAGCAACGCACTATACTATGGGCGGTGTTTGGGTTGATTATAATTTAATGACTACAGTTCCTGGATTATATTGTATTGGAGAGGCTAACTTCTCTGATCACGGAGCGAACCGTTTAGGAGCTTCTGCATTAATGCAAGGATTGGCCGATGGATATTTTGTGCTTCCTTATACTATTGGTGATTACTTATCAGATGATATTCGAACTGGAAAAATACCAACAAATTCTCCTGAATTTGATGCTGTTGAAAAAGAAGTAACTGAAAGAATTAATTTCTTTATGAATAATAAAGGAACTAAATCTGTAGATCATTTCCATAAACGTTTAGGAAAAGTAATGTGGAATAAAGTTGGAATGGCACGAAATGCAACCCATTTAAATGAAGCTATGGCTGAAATTAAAGCAATACGTGAGGAATTCTGGAAAGAAGTAAAAGTACCTGGAGATGCAAATGAAATGAATCTTGAATTAGAAAAAGCAGGTCGTGTAGCAGATTTCCTTGAGTTAGGAGAATTATTTGCTAAAGATGCTTTGGATAGAAATGAATCATGTGGAGGTCATTACAGAGAAGAAAGCGTTGTTACTGAAGGGGAACAAAAAGGTGAAGCATTACGAAATGATGAAGAATTTGCATATGTTTCCGCTTGGGAATATAAAGGAGAACCATCAGATGCTGTTTTACATAAAGAACATTTAGAATTTAAAGATATTGAACTGAAACAACGTTCATACAAATAAAAAAGAGAGATATGAATCTTACACTGAAAATTTGGAGACAAAAAGGACCAGACGTTAAAGGTAAATTGGTCGATTATAAGGTAAATGATATTTCAGAACATATGTCTTTTTTAGAAATGATGGATGTTTTGAATGAACAATTAGTTAATTCTGGTGATGAACCAGTAGCTTTTGATCATGATTGCCGTGAAGGAATTTGTGGAATGTGTTCTTTGTATATTAATGGAGAAGCACATGGACCCGATAGAGCAATAACTACTTGTCAATTACATATGCGTTCGTTTAAAGATGGTGATACCATTTATATTGAACCATGGAGAGCAGCTGCTTTCCCAGTTATTAAAGATTTAGTTGTTGATAGAATGGCATTTGAACGTATACAACAAGCAGGAGGTTTTGTTTCTGTAAATACTTCTGGTAATACGCAAGATGCAAATTCATTACCTATTTCTAAACATGCTGCAGATGAAGCGATGGATGCTGCTGCTTGTATAGGTTGTGGTGCTTGTGTGGCTACTTGTAAAAACTCTTCAGCAATGTTATTTGTTGGAGCAAAAGTTTCACAATATGCTTTATTACCTCAAGGACAAGTTGAAGCTGCAGATCGTGTTAAAAACATGGTGGCTCAAATGGATCTAGAAGGTTTCGGAAATTGTACAAACACAGGAGCTTGTGAAATTGAATGCCCTAAAGGAATTTCTCTTTCAAACATAGCAAGAATGAATCGTGAATATTTAAGTGCAAGCTTAAAAGGATAAATATCCATTTTATATATACAAAAAAGCCCATCATTTGATGGGCTTTTTTATTTTATATACTTAAATTATTATTCGATATAATAAATATAACCGATATTTAACCAATAAATCCATTCATTGGCTTTATTTTCTGGTACCGCTCTAGCACCGTCATTATTTTCTATACTTGGATTTAAACCATCAACCCAATCAGTGAAATAATATTGCCATCTACTATCTAACATTAAATCACTCAATGGAGAAAGTTTATAACGTATTCCTACACTAGCCACTACAGACCATGTGTCATCTGCTTCTTGTTGAAAAGCACCAATATATTTAACAGGAGTTGATACAGGGGCATTTAAAGGACCTAAGTCTGAATAAACTTCGGGATCATAATTTACCCAATGAACTCCTAAGCTAATAAAAGGAGCTATTTTATGAGTTGCAGAACCTGATTGAAAATCACGTATGCTAAATGGAAAGTATTCAATTTGAGAACCTATATCTAAAACAGTTGTTGAACCCTTCATGGCTCTTAACTGATTTGCAAAGATTCCCGTTTCACTTGGGTCAACCCAACGTCCAAAATGACCTAAATTAGTCTTGTGGTAATCAATTTCATTTCTAACTTTAAAGTGGTCATTGAAGTACTTATCCCTTGTGTAGCAGTTACAATCTGCACGATACGCAAAATTTAGATAATGAATAAGACCAACCCCAAAACCAACATTTCCTGCGTTAGTTTCAAAATCATTTCTTTGACCAAAATCAGAGTAAAATACTACAGGACCAGTAATAATTCCTACTTCATGAGAAAAGCCAAACTGACTGTAAGCTTCCTGTTTAGAGAAGAAAGCAAATAGTAACACCATTAACAATAATCTGGCATTCATATTAATATAGGTTTAGTTTGAGACGTAACAAATATATAAAAACATATTTAACAGTGAAATTTATTAGAGATATTTAGCTTATTTAAAAAAAAATAGAAACAAATTTTTTAAATTTGCACTTTGATTAACGATAACATTTTTCATTAAATTTTTACCTATGAAAGAAAGTATAAAAGAGTTCATTTCTAAAGTTGAAAAAATGAATCCTCACGAGCCTGAATTTATTCAAGCAGTTACAGAAGTAGCAGAAACAGTTATTCCTTTTATCGAGGAAAACGAAATGTATCAAAACAAAAAGCTACTTGAGCGCATGGTAGAACCTGAGCGTGTCATAATGTTTAGAGTACCTTGGACTGATGATCAAGGAGAAATACAAGTAAACAAAGGATATAGGGTTGAATTTAATTCAGCTATTGGACCATATAAAGGTGGTTTAAGATTTCATTCTTCAGTGAACTTAAGTATTTTAAAATTTCTAGGCTTCGAACAAGTTTTCAAAAACAGTCTTACAACATTGCCGATGGGTGGTGGAAAAGGTGGTTCAGATTTTAACCCAAAAGGGAAAACTGATGCCGAAGTAATGCGTTTTTGTCAAAGCTTTATGTCTGAATTATCTAGACATATTGGTCCAAATACCGATGTTCCAGCTGGAGATATAGGTGTTGGTGGAAGAGAAATAGGATATCTTTTTGGACAATACAAACGTCTAAGAAACGAATTTACAGGAGTGCTTACAGGAAAAGGTCTTTCGTATGGAGGGTCATTAATTCGTCCTGAAGCCACTGGATATGGAACAGTTTATTTTGCAAAAAATATGCTTGAAACACAAGGTGAAAGTTTTAAAGGAAAAACTGTTGTGATTTCTGGTTCTGGAAATGTAGCTCAATTTGCTGCTGAAAAAGTGATAGAATTTGGAGGTAAAGTTGTTACCTTATCTGATTCTTCAGGTTATATTTATGATGCAGAAGGAATCAATGAAGAAAAGTTAGCATATGTAATGGATCTTAAAAACGTGAAACGTGGAAGAGTAAGTGAATATGTAAACAAATATCCTTCAGCTAAATTCTTTGAAGGACAAAGACCTTGGGGAATTGATTGTGATATTGCATTACCATGTGCTACTCAAAATGAACTTAATGCAGAAGAAGCTAAAGTATTAGTAAATAATAACTGTATATGTGTTGCTGAAGGTGCCAACATGCCTTGTACGCCAGAAGCTATTGAAGTTTTCCATGAAAATAAAATATTATTTTCTCCTGGTAAGGCTTCTAATGCTGGAGGAGTTGCAACATCTGGTCTTGAAATGTCTCAAAATTCATTACGTTTAAGTTGGACATCACAAGAGGTTGACGAAAAATTACACACAATTATGAATGATATTCATGCTGCTTGTGTAAAATATGGAAAAGATGGTGATGGATATGTTGATTATGTAAGAGGAGCTAATATTGCTGGTTTTGTAAAAATAGCTGATGCTATGCTTGCGCAAGGAGTAGTATAATTTCTTTTTAAAATATATTATTAAAAGGCTGTCTTTATGAAAGGCAGCCTTTTTCATTTTTTATCTTGCAATAAATAGTATTTTAGCGTGTTATATTATTTGAAAAATAATTATTCTTTATGAAGCAACTAGTTACCATTTCTATTTTTTTACTTTCTCATTTTATAGTTGCACAAAACTTTGAGAATACTTGGACAGGTTTCTTTTCATATGTGTCTGTTAAAAGTATATCGCAAGGGAATGATAAAATTTATGTAGCAGCAGAGAATGCAGTTTTCACATATGATTTATCGACACAAGAAATAAGCACAATTTCAACTATTAATGGCCTTTCAGGGAAAGCAATATCTACAATCCATTATAGCGAAAATAATGATGTGTTAATTATTGGTTATGAAAACGGACTCATGGAAGTTGTCATTGATGGAGAAGAAGATGTATTGCAAGTAGTTGATATATTAGACAAACAGACGATACCACCAGATCAAAAAAGAATTAATCATTTTAATGAACATAATGGTAATATTTATATTTCAACTGAATATGGTATTTCCGTGTACGATTTAGAAAGACTTGAATTTGGAGACACTTATTTTATTGGAAATTTGGGGTCGCAAATTAGTGTTGCTCAAACTGCAGTTTATGAAGGCTATATTTATGCTGCAACCGCACAAAATGGGATTCGAGGTGCATTGTTAGAAGATGAAAATATAATTGATTATCAACAATGGAATACTTATGATTTTGATTGGTATAAAGGTATTCAGGTATTAGGTTCAAAAATGTATGTTGCAAGAGCTAATAACAGAATTTTGGAATTTACTCCAAATGTAGGTTTTAATGAATTAATAAGTTATAATGAGCCTATTGTCGATTTTTTTGCAATTGATAATATATTAACGATTACTACAGAAAATACGATTCACGCCTTTTCTGAAGATTTTAATTTAGAATCTAGTGTAACCTCTGTAACAGACGTTGAATATAAATTACAATCTGGAATAGCATTTAATAATAATTTTTATATGGGAACCTCGGAGTTAGGCGTGTTAGTTGTTCCTTTTGGAACCAACTTTTCAACTCAAATACTGCCAGATGGCCCTATAAATAATCACCCTTTTTCTATTGACGCTTCCCCGGGTCAATTATGGGTTAATTTTGGAGATGTGGATGTTTTTTTTAATCCATTTCCATTAACTGAAAGAGGAATAAGTCATTTGAAAGATGAAGAATGGACAAATTATTCATATGATGACCTTAAAGAATCTTTAGGCGG
>JAHRWC010000338.1 GCA_019090365.1 Flavobacteriaceae bacterium | reverse complement strand
CTAGGATTCGAATTTGCAATATGACTTGCTAAAGCATTTGCATAATAACGAGAAAAAGTTTGCTCATTACAATCGTATGGATATTCCATCAAGTAGGGAAGTGCCTGAACTGCATACCACGCCGGATTTGAAGTCATCTCCAAGGTTAATTGATGATGTTTCAATGTAGTTGAGGTATTGTTCTTTAACTTATCCAAACTAAATGTTTTTGTCTGATTAGATCTCACCCACATTGGTAACGTTTCAGTAACCAACATTCTGTTAGATAGCACTGGCAATACATTTTGTTCGCCATCACTAAAATCACCTGCTTTTGCAATAACTTTATATTGTACAGCTTGCATTCCTTCAGGAATCGATAAGTTCCAAAAAACACTGGTATTTCCTTTAGCATCTACTGTAAACCCAAGATCGTTATAGGCGTTCGATAATTCTTGATCGATAGACTTTCCAGTCATGGCATCAAATAATTGTAATACTGCAACCCCTTGTAATTGTTTTTCTGAAAGGTTTGAAATTTTTGTGCTGATACGTATTTGATCTCCTTCTCGTAAAAAACGCGGTGCATTTGGAATGACCATCAATTCTTTTTGGGTCACCATTTCTAATGAAGTGGTAGTACTTTCTAATGTTTTAGTATGCGCTAATAATTGAAGTTTCCATTTTGTTAACGCTTCAGGGCTAGTAAAACTGAAACTTACATTTCCTTCGGCATCCGTTCTTAGATCTGGAAAGAAAAAAGCAGTTTCATTTAAGTTTTTACGAATGATAACATCGTCGAAGGAAGTTTTTTTAGTTTCTTCTTCTTTTAATTCTTTATCAGAACCAACAATATCAACACCTGCAGATTTCCCTGAAAGTCCTCGTTCTAACTCTATACTTTCCTCATCTTCAGTAATTAATACTTCCTCAACCATTGGAGAAGATTCTACATCATCATACTGAATAGTATTAGCGCTCATTTTTCTCATCGAATTATTTCGTCTATGTCTACTATTTCCAAAGTGTAAACCAAACCAATTAAAATCATCAAACCCTTGTTGAGAAACACTTGGATAGTAATCTCTATATAGGTGAGTTCTAAAAGTTTTTGTTCCAAAACTCTTAGCAGCATCTGTCCAAGCACCCCATTTAAATGAGCGATATGATGGTTTGTAAATTGGATCGAATCCCCAATAATGATCTTTAAATTGATCTAAGGAAGCATCATACATACTTGCTAATAATTCAGCACTCACTTTATCTCCATTCGGTCCTTTTAGCTTAAAACTCCATGTTTCTTCTTCTCCAGGTTGAAGTTTATCTCTAAACGTAACCGTTTCTATTTCAAGATTAGTTTTTGGGTAAGGCACTGAAATAAGAACTGTTCCACTTTTATATGAATTAAAAGCGGCATAACTATAATGCACAGCAAATCCTCCAACATCATCTTTTTCAACTGGAATACTAATCGTTTTTTTATTATTGTTTAATTGAAGTACATAGGTGTTAATTATTTTTTTATCTTTTTCAACATCAATTGTTACCTGTAGGTTTTTAGCTGCAGTTACAACTGTTATTTGAGCGTTCTCTCCTTCCTTATAATATGGTTTATTTGTTTGAATACTAAACAATTGATTGTCCGATAGATTTTCATCAGCCATACTGAAAACATCAACATATTTAATATCCTTCACTGTTTGACCAAATTGATCTTGGCTTTCCAATTCGATGATATATTTACCTGAATCCCAACGTTTCATTTTACCTAAAGCAATTTCTTTTGAAACTTCTGTATCGAAATTTTCAGAGAATACTTCTGTTCCTTTTTTCCAATTTTTTATATTGTCTTCATTGGTATATGCATCATGAGGGAAGAGTGTATTAAATTTATTTTCAGAAATATCCTGATAATCTGGAGCTTCCCAAGGTCGTTTTCTTAATACTTGTTTAGGCGCATTTAATTTATGAATTACAATAGTTCCTTTGGCTGGAGCATATTCACCATTTAAGTTATTTGTTACAATAGAAATAGACTGTTTCTTGTCAAGTTTATCAATCTTATTAGAACATTGAATCGTTGCTAACAAAGCATGATAACCAACTTTCACAAACGAATTAGCAGATCTAGTTTCTCCATTGATATCAATTACATCTGCCGAGATATCATAGGTAAATACTGGTAAATTATCTTTATCTACACTTTCGTCAGGTTGAGCTTTAAAAGTGATTTCAAATTCACCTTTTTCGTTTGTTGTAGTTTCTCCATGAGTTATTTCTTGCGGTTCGCTATTAAACCATGGACGATACCAATAAAACCATGATGGATATTGAACGTTTCTTTGAACACGATATACCACTTTTGCATCTGTAATTGTACTTCCCGCATAGGCTAATGCATTTCCTTTTATTGTTACTGAATCATTTACTTTAAAAGTTTCTGTAACAGGTTCGAATTTAGTTTCAAATTTTGGACGTTTGTATTCTTCTACTGAAAAATATTGCTCGCTGTGAAAACCATCTAAATCGGCTTCAATTTCTATAAAATATTGTCCTGTTAGTCCACTGTTTGGAAGTATAAACTCCCCTGAAACTGAACCAAAATCATTTGTAGTAAGTTCTATTTTATTAACCTCAGTATGATTTACATCATACAAGGTAACTTCTACTTTTTGATTGGGAATTACAGAAGATTCTTCATTTTCGGTTTTCATTGAAATACCTTTAAAATAAACAATTTGTCCAGGCCTGTAAATACTTCTGTCTGTAAAAAGAAAAGAGCGATATTCTATCTTTTCTATACTATTTCCACGGTGTGAATCATTGATATAAAAATTATCGAAATAAGCAGTTTCATCTTCTTTCTTAATCTCTATAAATACATTTGTATAATAACCGTTTGTTGTTGGAATTTTAAATTCCCCTTTTGAATCTGTCACATATTGATTAGTGAGAGTTCTTCCTTTATGTTTTTTTGAATATGAAAATTTAATAGAAGCATTTACTATAGGTTGCCCATTTTCTCTATCTATGATTTGAAAAATATGCTGTTCGTCATCATTTTTTTCAACTAAAGCAATTTTGGAAACTTGAATTGAACTAAAGGCAAAAGATTTTTGATCATCTTTTCCATTTGAAGCTAAAATGATATAACTTCCATTGTTTAATTCCGGAATTAAAACCTCAGTGTTATGTGATTGAAAATCACCTTCATTTCTTAGGGTTGTGTTCCAATTATTTACAAGAGAAAGTTTTTTAATAAAGGAAAATTGCGTTTCCTTTTTATAGAGTTCATTTAGTTTTTTTAATTGTTTTCTTGAGATAGAAAAAACTTTAAAGTCTAGAGATTCTATGTTTTTATATTGAACTAAAACTCGAGAAGGAGTATTAGTAGAAATGAAGGTTTCATTTGTAATTGAAAGTGATTTTAATAAAATACGATGTTTTAAAACAGTACATTTTTCAGCGCCTTTACTAGTAGAAAAAGTACTCAATACTGTATTGCAAATTTTTAATGCGTCTTTGCGCTTCCAACGATTGCTATCATCTGTTTTAGGACTGTATTCATTTGCTTGTAGATAGTAAAGTGAGGCAATCTCAAAGTCATATAAAGCTGAAACTTCATGTTCTTTTACAGAGATTTTTTCAGAAAGAAGTGCTTGTAAATACACCATTTCTTTATTGTCGAAAATTGCATGCTGATTTACATACTTCAATCGATCTAAATTAACTTCAGTTAAAGCAAATGGATTGTTGTTTTTTAAATGAAACTTAATAAGACTCTGGTATATTTTTAGAGCTTGTAATTGTAACGATGTTTCATCTTTTGATTCAATCTCGATTCTAGAAAAAGTTTTAGCATCACTTAAATAAGTAGCTTGATCAATTTCAAATTTATAGGCAGGTTTTGCGATGCTATTTTCATCTGTTTTATAGAATGATAAAGCTTGGTGACTTAAAAAATCGAATAGGGTAGGACGGTAAATTTTTGAACCTTCTACTGTTTGTAAAATATAATCAAACTCATCAAGTTGTGTTTGCTGCGCAAGCAATCCATTTTGTAAAGAGTTTGAAAAATGAAGTTGAATTTCAGAAAATAGCGTTTGTAAATCCCATGTTCTAAAATCAATTTCATCAACCTTAGATTCGGTTTTTGTCCGATTATAAAACTTATATCTATTTTGTTGAAAGTACTGCCAATACAATGTAGCTAACTGACTTTCAAGTATATTTTTTATTGGAAATTGATTTTTATCTATTTCAGTTTTAAAATCATTGATAATTTTTAATTGAGCATCTTCTTCTAGCGTTAATGCATATTTACTTTTATAAAACAATACTTTAATTTGCTGTGTTGCATTATTATCTTTTTTAGCGATTTCTGCAATCTGATCAACTATTTCTAAAGCTGATTTTGTCAAACCATCGGCTTCTGTTTTTTTAACCTTCTCCCATAAAGGTGTATAATCATTATGCTGAGCTTGTGTGAAATTTGCAAAAAGTACAATCATTAATAAAGTGGTTAAATGCTTCATATTATTTAATTTTTAACGCAATGTAATTGATGATAATTATAAAAAATAAATACATTTCGTT
>JAHRWC010000337.1 GCA_019090365.1 Flavobacteriaceae bacterium | reverse complement strand
GCGATAGAGAAACTTAAAATGGTTCCTTGACTAAATCCTAATAATGTAATGTTATTAGCATCAATCTCGTATTTTTCAATAATATCATCGATACATTTAACTACTAACTCTCTAGATTCAATAGCTTCTTCTGTATTATTAAATTTTCCACTTCCAGCATCAAAATAAATAGAATACCATGCATTACCATGTGGTTGTAATGGGAGAGGAGCTTTTAGTGAAAATATAGCATACGAATCGGGCAATTCACTAGCAAATGAAAACAAATCATTTTCATCACTTCCATATCCATGAAGCATAATGATTGCTGGTGGTTTGTTATTATTCGAAGCAGCTTTATAGTTATGCTCTAGAGGTAAGTTTTGTTTTTCCATTTGTTATAAAAAAAGATGCCGAATTGATCTGTATTGTACAGCTTCAATCGACATCTACAAAAATACTATATTTTTAAAATTATCCTATTCCTTTGAACCAATTCTGAAAATGTTCTCCAACAATTGGAATCTCCTTTTTTTCACCTTGTAAAGCTCCCATAAGTCCTAATATCCATAAAACTAGAGCAAAAGCCCATAGTATCCATCCGATTATTTGAACGCCAGAAAATGTTCCAACGATATTAAGAACAATACCTAAAATCATAATTCCAAGCATTTGTCTTAAATGAAATGCACCTAATTCGGTTTTATTACTGCTATGCATTACAAAAGCAATAATCCATCCAATTAAAGTTAAATAGGCTATAATTCCTATTGTTTTTCCGTTGTCTGATGTTGTTTCAGCCATAATTATATTTTTTGATTAGTATTAATTATGCTTAAAGATAAGGTTTTAATCTAAAAACTTAAACCACTCTTGAAATTTTTCATCTAAAAAGGGTACTCCTTTTTTCTGATTTGTAATAGCCATAACGATCGAATATGCCCATAAAAAGAAAGCAATTACAAATAAAATTTCTCCAAGTAATAAACTTACTGAAGCTTGAGTCACTTGCGATAAAAACATCAATAGAATTAGTCCGAACATATTTTTAATGTGAAAATTCGCAAATTCATGCTTATGATCAACATTCATTATATAAGCTATGACAGTACCAATAAATGTGATATAAGCTATAATCGCAATATTCTTGCCTAAAGGTGTGTGATTCATTTGTTTATATGAAGTTTATTGTTCGAAAAGATTCCATATACTTTTCCTCTCAATGGTTGATTAAGAAAAGCTGAGTTTTTTGAAGTTGACTTAATTTCATTTTCATTAAAAGTCCATTCAATCTTAGGGTTGAAAAAAGTTAAATCGGCTTTACTTCCTTCTGAAATAGAATTAGAATCTATTTTAAATCGTTTTTTTAGATTAGTTAGACGATCTACAACTTTTTCAGTTGCGAGTACTTTATTAGCTGCTCCAAAACAACTTTCAATACCGATACTTCCATACATTGCATGGTCAAATTCAATTTTTTTATGTTCTATGTCTATTGGATTATGGTCACTTGTAATTCCATCTATAGTTCCATCTATTAATCCTTTAATTAACGCTTTACAATCTTTTGTTGTTCTAAGGGGAGGAAGTAATTTATAATTAGTATCGAATCCATCTAATAACGAATCTGTTAAAACTACATTCGTTATTGCAACACTGCAACTTACATTAAGCCCTTTCTTTTTAGCATCTCGTATTAATGCTACACTTTTTTTAGTAGAAATTGTTGGTATATGTAAACTTCCACCTGAATATTCTAAAATATATAAATCTCGAATAATTTGTAATTCTTCAGCTAATGAAGGAATTCCTTTTAAGCCTAACATGGTGCTATTAATATCCTCATGTACCATTCCTTTTTCAGCAATAGATTTTTCAAAAGGGAATGATTGAATTAATCCATCAAAGGATTGAGAATACTGCAAAGCAATTTTTAATAGATTAGGATTTTTAACTGGCTTTTGATAATCGTAGAATGCTATAGCACCTTCGTTTTTCATATCATATAGTTCGGCTAAATCTTCACCTTCACTTTTTGTAGTTAAAGCACCAATAGGATATAAATTGACAATATGTTTATCTGCTTGAGCATTTAAAAATTTTATATTAGTCTTATTATCTGTAACTGGATTTGTATTCGAATTTACTGCTACATGCGTAAATCCGCCAGTTGCTGCTACTTGTAATCCATTTTCTATTGTTTCTCTTTCTTCATAACCTGGCTCTCCAAAAGATACACTAGAATCAAACCATCCTTGTGAAATATGTAAATCTTTTAAAACAATTTCTTTAATTTTCTTTGGATTAGGTATAGTAGCACCAATTTTTGAAATTATACCATTTTCAATTAAAACATCTCTCTTTTTTAAATGATGCGAAGAAGTTGCATCAATGATAGTGGCAGATTTTATTAAAATATTCATTTATAGTATTTTAAAACTAACATTTCTAAAAATAGAAATAGTACTGCAAAAATAGCAAACCATTTCCAATAACTATTAATTGTATTTTCTTCAGTAATTGAATCAAATAATGTAGTAACTGAATTATAAACAGTAACTCCATTCCATTCATTCGCATCCAAGTAATTCAAATCACTTTCATTGCGATGAAAATTATAACTAACTTTTTTATAAGTTTCATTATCATTTACAATAGAATAAACACCTTGAGTATTAGGTTCATCTTGTGTTGTAATCATTACATGAGATGATTTACTTTGCTGTAATGGTATGATACTCTGTGTGCTATCTTGTAATTTTATAATCTCATCCTGTGCTAATTGAATAGGAACTGCGTAGATATTTTGTTCACCTATGGTATAATATAATTTGGGTAAGGGTAAACTATGTTGCGCAATATTGTAGAAAGTTGGTACAATTAAAGGGGAGCTTTGAAAGTTTGAATTTTCATTATTTATAGCAGCCGTAAAAACAAATACATTATTTTTCTGAATTAGAAAAGGTTGGTTATCTTCAAATTTAAGTAGGGCAGAAGCACTGTTATTTATTTTCAAGTAAGTATTAACTTTTGGATACTGAAAGTTTAATACTTTTTTCTCGAATACATCTTGATATAAAGGGTGATCAAATGTTATCTGTGATATTTTCTTTTCTTGATCAAATCGTTCAGAAAAACTTCCAAATTGTAATTTTGTTAGGAGTCTGTTATACTCATTAATTTCTCCTTTTTCTGAAGGAATAATTAATATAGTTCCGCCGTTATCAGCAAATGATTTTAAAGCATCAGTTAATGAAGCTGGAATACTTTCCATTTCATTTAATACGATTAAGTTTTGATTTGGAATTTCACTATAATCTAAGTTATTAGAAGATAAAGAAGTATAGTTAAATTCAGTTTCATTAAATAACCTTTGAATAAACTGTGAAGGTGCATCATTAATAGAAAGAACGTTAATTTTATGTGTTATATTAATGTTGAAAAACAAGTTGTTGTCATACAATATATTAGGCTCGTTAATCGATATTTTCCCATTAAACTCCTTTTTAGTTTCTAAATTGAAATCTACTGATTTAGTATTTTTATCTGAAAAATTTAATGCGCTTTTTGCAATTAATAGATCATCATTATGTAATGATATTGAAACTTCGTCTGTACTATTGTTCTGTGAACTTAATTGTACGGTAAGGATCATTTGATCAATCTGTTTCTTTGAAATATAAGCAGTATCAATACTAATATTACTTATAACATTTGGTTTTAATTGTACCGCTTCTACTTTTAAAGAATTTGGAATCTCAGGAAATATTTCTTTTTGTTGAAAATCTGAAACCATTACAAGTCTTTTATCAGAACTTGCATTTTTAGAAAACAACTGATTTGCTTTTAATAAAACTTCACTTAAATTTAATTGTTTTTGTGTGTAATCAATTGAAAGTACATCTTGTTTAAAATCTCCAACTGAAACATTTTTCTTCACCTCAGTATTAGTAAACCAATTAATTTTTTGAGTTGAATTAGGGATTTCATATAATTGTTGCAATGCTCTTTTCAGTAATGGACCTTCTTGCCCTTTAGCTTGCATACTAAAAGAGTTGTCAATATATATAACAGTTTCTTTTTCAGTATTTAATGCAATTTTTGAGGCTGTAAATGGTTGGGCGAAGGCAATAATAATACAAGCCAAAGCAAGCATTCTTAATAATAGAGTTAACCATTTTTTTAATTGTGAACTCTTACGAGTTTGTATCGTTACTTTTTTTAGAAAGGCAACATTGGTGAAGTCTACTTTTTGAAATTTCCTAAGTTGAAATAAATGAATAAATATAGGGATGAGAAGAAGAAAAAGTGCGTAAAGAAGTTCAGGGTGTTTAAACTGCATTCCTATAATTATTTTTCAAAGATACTAATTGCATCAGTATTTGTGAATATCATTAGCACAATTTTATAATTTAACAAAACCTTATGTTTTAAAGGCGTAACACTCCTTTACTTTGTACGTCAAGTAAGAAATTAATTAAATTATGAAAAAATTACTAGCCTCAGTATTTACAATTGCACTATTAGTAAGTTGTAGTACGCCAAAAAATACCACAAACGATTTAGCAGTTTCTAATCCTATAGAAACCGAATTAAATTTAACCAACGTAGTTGATGATAAGGTACCTGTACTTATAAATCCAGGTCGTTTTGCACAGGAAACTGTTACCTATCATTTGCCAAAAGTAGTACAAGGAACGTACGCTGTAAGTGATTTTGGTAGCTTTATTGATGATATTAAAGCTATAGATTATAATGGGAATGAATTATCAATTAGTAAAGTAGATACCAATACTTGGACGATTCAGAATGCTACTCAATTAGATAAAATCACGTATTGGGTAAATGATACGTTCGATATTGAAAAGGCAAATACACAACCTACACCTTTTTCTCCATCAGGAACTAATATTCACCCAGAAAATTATGTATTAAACTTACATGGTTTTATAGGTTATTTTGATTCATTAAAAAACAATCAATATAAGTTAGAAGTTAAAGCTCCAAAAGATATGGTTAAGGTTTCAGCATTGCAAAATGTAGGGTCTAAAACAAGTGAAGATGGAAAAACAATCACGACAAGTTATTTTGCACCACGATATTTTGATATTACTGATAACCCAATGATGTATGGGAACTTTGAAGTAGAAGAGTTTGAAGTTGAAAATATTAAAATTGTATTAAGTGTATATTCTCCAAACAAAATTCATTCAGCAAAGAAAATAAAGGAGACTGTTTATAAAATGATGCAAGCTCAAAAAGTGTATTTAGGAGATGTTGATAGTACTCCTAGGTATGATATCTTTTTATATTTAGCAGATCAATCTGACGGCGCGCCTCAAGGATTTGGAGCCTTAGAACACCATACTTCAACAGTGATGGTTTTTCCTGAAAATGTTCCAGAAGAAGGTTTAGCATCAAACATAGTAGATATAGTTTCACATGAATTCTTTCACATTTTAACACCTTTAAGTGTGCATTCAGAAGATGTTCATTACTTCGATTATAACAATCCAACCTTCTCAAAACACTTATGGATGTATGAAGGAATGACTGAATATTTCGCATCAATATTTCAAATTGATCAAGGTTTAGTTACTGAAGATGAATTTTACAGTAAAATGATTGGTAAAATTCAAACGGCTTCTAGTATGGACGACACGATGAGTTTTACTGAAATGAGTGAAAATGTTTTAGTTCAACCATACGCTAGTAATTATTTTAACGTATACCAGAAAGGTGCTTTAATAGGAATGTGTTTAGATATCATGTTAAGAGAAGAAAGTAATGGAAATAGAGGAGTATTGTCTATGATGAAAGAACTTTCTAATAAATATGGAAAGAACAAACCTTTTGAAGATGACAAAATTATAGATGAAATAGTTGCAATGACCTATCCTTCATTAAAAACATTTTTCGATACACATGTAATAGGAACAACTCCTATAGATTACACTGTTTACTTTGATAAAGTGGGATTAGAATTTGCAGAAAGTCAAGTTAAAACCAACTATATCCAAAATGGAGGAGCTTTAATAGTAGGAGCAAATCCTGAAGCGGGTAATATATACTTTAATGATCTTGTAAGTAATAATAGTTTTTGGAAAGAACAAGGAGTACTGTCTGGAGATATTATTAAATCGGTAGAAGGTACTGAAGTAACAATGCAAAATGCAAATCAGATTTTCCAAGAAGTATATATGTGGCAACCTGGAAAAGAAGTAAAAGTAACTTTAACTAGAAATGGAGAAGATGTTGTCATTGAAACTGCATTAACACAATCTTTTACAAAAGGAAAAGTGTTACAAGAAACTTCAACTGCAACAAAGGCTCAGAATAGCTTAAGAGAAGCTTGGTTGAAAGGATAATTTAAAAATTAACAAAAAAAAGCCT
>JAHRWC010000336.1 GCA_019090365.1 Flavobacteriaceae bacterium | reverse complement strand
ATCTACACTTCTAGCTTCGTCGGCAGCGTCAGATGTGTATAAGAGACAGGATTTGGATGGGAAAATGGACCTTTCGAAATCTGGGATGCCATTGGTATTGAAAAAGGAATTGAATTAATGAAAGTTGTTGGTAAGGAACCTGCTGCTTGGGTCAATGATATGTTAGCAACCGAAATTACTTCATTCTATACCGTAAAAGAAGGAGCTACTTACTACTATGACATTCCTCAAAAGAAACATGTAAAAGTTCCTGGACAGGATGCTTTTATTATTCTGAATAATATTCGTAAGTCAAATGAAGTATTTAAAAATAGTGGATGTGTAGTTGAAGATTTGGGTGATGGGATATTAAATCTAGAATTCCAAAGTAAAATGAATACCATTGGTGGCGATGTATTAGCTGGGTTAAATAAAGCTATTGATATTGCTGAAAAAGATTTTGATGGATTAGTGATTGGTAATCAAGGTGCTAATTTCTCTGTGGGTGCAAATATTGGAATGATTTTCATGATGGCTGTAGAGCAAGAATACGATGAATTAAACATGGCGATCAAATATTTCCAAGATAGTGTAATGAGACTTCGTTATTCTTCAATACCAACGGTCGTTGCTCCTCAAGCAATGACACTTGGAGGAGGTTGCGAAATGACTTTACATGCAGACCGTGTAGTTGCAGCAGCTGAAAGTTATATAGGTTTAGTTGAGTTTGGTGTAGGTGTCATCCCTGGTGGTGGTGGATCTAAAGAAATGGCTTTAAGAGCGAGTGATCTTTTTCATAAGAATGATGTTGAATTAAATGTACTGCAAGAGTACTTCTTAACTATTGGTATGGCTAAAGTTTCAACTTCAGCATATGAAGCATACGATTTAGGAATCCTTCAGAAAGGAAAAGATATTGTTGTAGTCAATAAAGACCGTCAAATAGCCACAGCAAAAGCAGTAGCAAGATCTATGGCAGATTTAGGTTATACTCAACCTGTTAGAAGAAAAGATGTAAAAGTACTTGGTAAACAAGCATTAGGAATGTTTTTAGTAGGTACTGATTCTATGGAAGCTGCAAACTTCATTAGTGAGCACGACCATAAAATTGCAAATAAACTTGCTTATGTAATGGCTGGTGGTGATTTATCTGAACCTACGTTAGTTACAGAACAATATCTTTTAGACATTGAAAGAGAGGCATTTTTAAGTCTTTGTACTGAACGTAAAACTTTAGAACGAATTGAGCACATGTTAAAAACAGGAAAACCTTTAAGAAATTAAGAAAATGAAACAAGCATATATAGTAAAAGCATATAGAACAGCAGTAGGTAAAGCACCTAAAGGGGTTTTTCGTTTTAAAAGAACAGATGAATTGGCTGCGGAAACGATTCAATTCATGATGAAAGAATTACCAGAATTAGACAAAACTCGTATAGACGATGTGATTGTTGGTAATGCGATGCCTGAAGGCTCTCAAGGATTAAATATGGCACGTTTAATCTCATTAATGGGATTAGATTCAGTTGATATTCCTGGTGTAACTGTAAATCGTTTTTGTTCTTCTGGAATTGAAACTATTGGTATTGCAACTGCAAAAATCCAAAGTGGAATGGCAGATTGTATTATCGCTGGTGGCGCCGAAAGTATGAGTTCAGTTCCTATGACTGGATTTAAACCTGAATTAAATTACGATATCGTAAAAGCTGGACACGAAGATTATTATTGGGGAATGGGTAATACAGCTGAAGCCGTTGCCAACCAATTTAATATCTCTCGTAATGATCAAGATGAATTTGCATTTAATTCACATATGAAAGCATTAAAAGCACTTTCAGAAGACCGTTTTCAAGATCAAATAGTTCCTATTACTGTAAATCAGACTTATTTAGATGAAAACAATAAAAAGGCAACTAAATCATATACCGTAACTAAAGACGAAGGTCCGAGAAAAGGAACCAACAAAGAAGCATTAGCAAAATTACGTCCTGTATTTGCAGCTGGCGGAAGTGTTACTGCCGGAAACTCATCACAGATGAGTGATGGAGCTGCTTTTGTGATGGTGATGAGTGAAGACATGGTAAAAGAATTAAACCTTGAGCCTATTGCTCGCTTAGTAAACTATGCTGCGGCTGGTGTTGAACCCCGTATCATGGGAATCGGACCGGTTAAAGCGATTCCAAAAGCATTAAAACAAGCAGGTTTAAAACAAGACGATTTATCATTAATAGAATTAAATGAGGCATTTGCTTCACAGTCACTTGCAGTGATTCGTGAGTTAGATCTAAACCCAGACATCATCAATGTAAATGGTGGTGCAATTGCTTTAGGGCACCCATTAGGATGCACAGGAGCAAAACTTTCAGTGCAATTATTTGACGAAATGCGTAAGCAAAACATGCAAGGAAAATATGGCGCGGTAACAATGTGTGTGGGTACAGGACAAGGTGCCTGTGGAATATTTGAATTTTTAAATTAAAACAAAATACAAGAATAAAATATAATGGAAGCAAAAGAAAAAGAGATCATCAGAGGAGGACAGTTTATTGTAAAGAAATCTAATTGTGAAGATATTTTCACACCAGAAGATTTTACTGAAGAACAAAAAATGATGAAAGAGGCGGTGATGGAATTTAATGACAGAGAGATCATTCCATTTAGAGAACGTTTTGAAAATAAAGATTATGCATTCACTGAAGAGTGTATGCGTAAAGCAGGTGAACTTGGATTTTTAGGTGTTTCAGTTCCTGAAGCATATGGCGGATTAGGAATGGGTTTTGTTTCAACATTATTAACTTGTGACTATATATCAAGTGGTACCGGATCTTTCAGTACTGCCTTTGGTGCTCATACAGGTATTGGAACGATGCCAATTACATTATATGGTACAGAAGAGCAAAAACAAAAATATGTACCAAAATTAGCTTCTGGTGAATGGTTTGGAGCATACTGTCTAACTGAACCAAGTGCTGGTAGTGATGCCAATAGCGGTAGAACAAAAGCGGTACTTTCAGAAGATGGTACTCACTATAAAATTAGTGGACAAAAAATGTGGATTTCAAACGCAGGTTTTTGTAAGCTATTTATTGTGTTTGCACGTATTGAAGATGACAAAAACATTACAGGGTTTTTAGTTGAAAACAATTCAGAAAATGGAATCACTTTTGGTGAAGAAGAACACAAACTAGGAATTCATGCATCTTCTACTCGTCAAGTATTTTTTACAGACACAATAGTTCCTGCAGAGAACATGCTTTCAGAAAGAGGAAATGGATTTAAAATAGCTATGAATGCTTTAAATGTTGGAAGAATAAAATTAGCAGGAGCTTGTTTAGATTCTCAAAGAAGAATCACTTCATATGCAGTACAATATGCATCGGAGCGTAAACAATTTAAAACTCCTATTATTGAATTTGGAGCGATCAAAGCCAAGATTGCAGAAATGGCAACCAATACGTATGTAGGTGAATCTGCAACGTATAGAGCTGCTAAAGACATACAAAACAGAATAGAAATTAGACAAACTGAAGGGGAAACACATCAGAAAGCTGAATTAAAAGGTGTTGAAGAATTTGCCATTGAATGTTCTATCTTAAAAGTTTCTGTTTCTGAAGATGTCCAAGCTTGTGCTGATGAAGGAATTCAAATTTTTGGAGGTATGGGATTCTCTAAAGACACTCCAATGGAATCAGCCTGGAGAGATGCTAGAATTACTAGAATTTATGAAGGTACGAATGAAATAAACAGAATGCTTTCTGTTGGTATGTTAGTAAAGAAAGCAATGAAAGGACATGTTGATTTAATTGGTCCTGCGATGAAAGTTGCAGACGAATTAACAGGAATTCCATCGTTTGACACGCCAGATTATTCTGAAATTCTTTCCGAAGAAAAAGCAATGATCGCTAAGCTTAAAAAAGTATTTTTAATGGTGGCAGGAGCTGCGGTTCAAAAATTTGGCCCAGACTTAGAGGAACATCAACAATTATTGATGGCTGCTTCAAATATCTTAATAGAAATATACATGGCGGAATCTGCAATTTTACGTACAGAGAAAAACTGCAAACGATTTGGTGAGGATTCACAGAAAGAACAAATTGAAATGTCTCAATTATACTTATACAATGCAGTTGACATTATCCTTAAAAATGCGAAAGAAGGAATTATTTCTTTTGCTGAAGGAGATGAACAACGCATGATGTTAATGGGATTAAAACGATTTACAAAATACCAAAACAACCCGAATGTAGTTGCACTGAGAGTTAGCATTGCTAACAAAGTAAAAACAGAAAATAAATACCCTTTTTAACAATACTGTATTCTTCAATCACTAGAATACTTTTTTTTCAATTTTTTGGATGTTTAAAAACCGCTTCATACCGAAGCGGTTTTTTATTATACTAAAAATGTCTAATTAATCTGAATAAAACGAAAAAATGGCTTCTCTCAAATTGGCTTTCCGATGTAATTGAATTAACTGATTTAGAGGTTAGTAATTGCCAAGGATGTATAGAAAAGGCAAATAATTATTGTAAAAGTTTACATACTAATTGTATCCCAGTAGTGTTAGGTGATTGTAAAGGCCAAAATGCCTATTTACCACAAGTACTGTCTCTTATACACATCTGACGCTGCCGACGAAGCTAGAAGT
>JAHRWC010000335.1 GCA_019090365.1 Flavobacteriaceae bacterium | reverse complement strand
TATAAGTAAATTGAAAAAATGACAAGAACTATAGAAAATATAATCTTAGTCACTGATATTGGTTGTAAGTGATGAATTTTTAATTCCATAAGAGAGAATTTGTTCTATTACTACTTCTTAAATTCTCCAATCACATTATTTGGTAATACTTTAAAACCCATATTGTAAAGTGTAAATCCAAATATATCGGCATATTGCTCAATCGTTTTTGAAACTGGAGTTCCTGCTCCGTGACCTGCATCGGTTTCAATTCTGATTAATGTTGGATTATTACCCGATTGTTTGGATTGTAATTCAGCTGCAAATTTAAAACTATGAGCTGGGACAACACGATCATCATGATCTCCTGTAGTTACTAAAGTCGCTGGATATTCTACTCCTTCTTTAATATTATGTAAAGGAGAATAACCTTTTAAATAATCGAACATTTCTTTGTTGTCTTCCGAAGTTCCATAATCGTATGCCCATCCAGCTCCAGCAGTAAAGGTATGGTAACGTAACATGTCTAAAACTCCTACAGCAGGTAATGCTACTTTCATTAAATCGGGGCGTTGCGTCATTGTAGCTCCTACTAATAAACCTCCATTAGAACCTCCGCGAATTGCTAAAAAGTCCTTCGAAGTATATTTTTTGTCGATTAAATATTCAGCAGCAGCAATGAAATCATCAAACACATTTTGTTTTTTCAGTTTGGTTCCTGCTTTATGCCATTCTTTACCATATTCTCCACCACCTCGCAAGTTAGGTACAGCATACACTCCACCTTGTTCCATCCAAACAGCATTGGTAATGCTAAAACCAGGAGTTAGTGAAATATTAAAACCTCCATAACCATATAGGATTGTAGGATTATTACCGTCTAGTTTTATGCCTTTTTTATGAGTGATAATCATAGGTACTTTTGTTCCATCTTTAGAAGTATAAAAAACTTGAACACTTACGTAATCATCTGAATTAAAATCTATGGTAGATTTTCTAAACAGTTGAGATGTACCTTTTGCTATGTCATATTTATAGATACTACCTGAAGTAATATAATTTGTGAATGTATAATATACTTCGGTGTCTTCTTTTTTGCCTGAATTTCCACCAACACTACCCACGCCTGGTAATTTTACTTCTCTTAAAAGATTTCCATCGTAGTCATATTGTAGTACTTTAGAAACAGCATCTACCATATATTCAGCAAAAAGGCTACCTCCTGCAGTAGAAGGAGTTAACACATTTTCAGTTTCAGGGATTAAATCGACCCAATTTTCTGGGCTTGGGTTTGAAGCATCCACAGTGACAATTTTTCGATTAGGAGCGTTCAGATTAGTAACTATAAATAGTTTAGAGCCTATATTTTCGATAATATATGAATCACTATCAGTATGATCTAAAATGGTGAAAAATTCACTATTCTTTTTTGAAAGGTCCTTTAAAAATAATTTATTTCCAGAAGTTGATACGCTTGCACTAACCATTAAATATTGATTATCTTCACTAACATAACCTCCAACATATCTATGCTTTTCTGATTCTATTCCACCAAAAACTAATTGATCTTCTTTTTGAGAAGTTCCTAATTGATGATAATATAGCTTGTGTTGATCTGTTTTTGCAGAAAGTTCACTTCCTTTAGGTTTGTCGTAACTCGAGTAATAAAAGCCTTCATTTTTTTTCCAAGAAAGGCCGCTAAATTTAATATCAACTAAAGTATCTTCTATGATGGATTTGGTTTCAGTATTCATAATTAATACTTTTCTCCAATCGCTACCGCCTTCAGAAATACTATATGCTGCTATTTTTCCATTTTCAGAAAAACTCATATTTCCTAATGAAATAGTACCTTCTTTATTAAATGTATTTGGATCTAAAAATACTTCTGCAGATGATGGGTCATCACCAGTTTTATAACGATAAATTACATACTGATTTTGAAGCCCGTTGTTCTTATAATAATATGTGTAGTTACCTTCTTTAAAAGGCGCTCCTACTTTTTCATAGTTCCAAAGTTCAGAAAGACGATCTTTTAATTCATTTCTGAAAGGGATATTGTCTAAATAACCAAAAGTAGTTTCATTTTGAGTTTTCACCCAATTTCCTGTTTCTTCACTCATATCATCTTCTAACCATCGATATGAGTCTTTAACATCTGTTCCGAAATAATTTGTAACAGTATCTACTTTTTTGGTTGCAGGATAATTCACTTTATTCGTTGTAATTTGAGCTTTTATTTGGTTAGAAATCAATAGAAATACAAATAAAAGAAATGGGATCGTCTTTTTCATAATCGGCAATTCAATTAGCTAGTAAAAATACAAAATATAATACTAAGCAATTGAATTATAGTTATAATATAAAAGCTCCTATTAAGGAGCTTTTATTAATTTATTAAATTTCAGAAATTATTTTTTGATGAACTTTTGAACTTTAATAGTTCCGTCTTTTATAACTCGTAATAGATAATTCCCAGTACTTAGATTAGAAACATCGATACTACGTGTTGTCATTTTACTATTTAATACTCTTCTTCCTGAACTATCATATATCATGTAAATAGTATTTTCATACCCTTCATTAATATTTAAGTTAAGTAGTTCGGTTGTAGGATTAGGAAATAAGATTAAATCTGAAACTAAAAAGTCATTAATGTTTAATATACTTTCTCCTTCAACAAAAACATGAGCTTTATTTATGATAGGGTTTTCGATTATATCTACAATTCCAGAAGGCCATCTAATAGTTAGTGAAGAAACTGCATCATCGGTTCCTATTCCGAAATGTGTATTTAATGAACAAGAATTACCAAATCCTTCTCCTATACGTACATCTCTAATTTGTACTCCTGAAGCAGTAACAATTTCAATTCTAGCTCCAATACCATTTCGATTACTACCGTTTAAATCTGGTCCTATACCGCGAGTAGTTAAAGAAATCCAGTTGTTTGCATTTCCGTCGTTATAAAAAATGGTATTAAACCAAACACCATCTACAAATCCATCACTATTTAAATCTCCAAAGAATGTAGCTGGTAAAACATCTATATCGATGTTAGAAAAAGTCATATCACCATTTCCATATAATATTGTTCCAGCCGAAATGATATCTGCATTTCCATCATTATCAAAATCTCTTGGAGTATTCTCTATCCCAGTTATTGTAAAAGCCTCTATCCCTGAGCCTGCGGTAACATCTGTAAATGTAGTATCTCCATTATTCAACATTAATTTATGTGAACCTGTACTAGCTCCTACAAACACATCCATATCTCCATCATTATCAAAATCTGCCCAAGCTGAAGACCATGTTTGCATAGGATCATCTAAGCCTAAATCTGCAGCATTTTCAGTAAAAGTTCCATCACCGTTGTTAGTATGCATTTGATTGGTTCTTCTAGCTTCATTACCACCACATTTAGCAATAAACAGATCTTGATCTCCATCATTATCATAATCGATCCATACAGAACCGTAATTACCTCCAGAAGGATAATCACCTAATCCACCTTGAATAAATGTTAGGTTTCCATTTCCGTCATTCATATAATAAACATTAGGTTCAACATCATGACAAACAAAAGCATCTAAATGGCCATCATTATTAATATCTATAAAATTAGATCGTTGTGAGAAAACAAACTCTGGTCCTGAAGATTCAGTGAAACCCGTTCCAGTATCGTTAGCTCTCATGAAAGTTACGCCAGATCCGCCTCCATATAGTAAGTCAGTAAATCCGTTACTATCATAATCGGCTGCAGCAAAACTCCAAGATGCAGAAAAATCTGCTTGAGGTGTAGGAATATTAACTTCGTTAAATCCTCCTGCTTCAAGTTGGTAATGAATATTTACATTGGTTGATGAAACACCAACAATATCATCAAGATCGTCATTGTTCATGTCCACAATTCCTCTTCCTCCTCCAGTGTTTGTAAAAACTTCTTCAGTAAAAGTTACTTGTCCAAACATGACAGAATAACCCGTGCTTAGTACGAGTAATAGAATAATTTTTTTCATAGCTTTTTTTTAATTGGTTGTATTTCAGAGTTAAAGCTATAATAAAGTAATAAGAATTCCAAATAAGAGGAATTTACTTATAAAAACAAAAGCTCCTTAAAAAGGAGCTTTTGAAATATAATTTTTAAAATCTATTTGAAATAGAGATTAGTTTTTTACAAATTTTTGAATTCTAACTGAACCATTGTTGATAAAACGTAATACATAGTTTCCAGTGCTTAATTTAGAAACATCGATACTTCTACCTTCTAATTTTCCGTTTAATACTTTTCTTCCAGTTACATCATATATCATGTAAACAGCATTATCAAATCCTGCTGCAACACTTAAATTAATTCTTTCAGTTGTTGGATTAGGATAAAGAATTAAATCATTTACTTCATTGTCATTAACACCTAATACAGTTTCACCTTCAACAGAAACGATTATCTCATTAATGTTTACATCGTCATAAACATCAACAATTCCTGAAGGCCATTTAATAGTTAATTGAGAAATTTCAGTGTCAGCTCCAATTCCAAAATGTGTATTTAAAGTACTTGAGTTTCTAAATCCTTCACCAATTCTTACTTCTCTAATTTGTACGCCAGTAGGAGTTACTATTTCTAATTTAGCACCAATACCGTTTAAGTTACTTACAGTACCTCTTGTAGTAATAGTTAACCAATTGTTAGCATTTCCATCATTCCAACTAATAGTTCCATTATCAAAACCATCAACAAAACCATCGCTATTTAAATCTCCAAAACTTCCATTATTTATTTCACCAAATATAGGAGCATCAAAAGTCATGTCACCATTTCCAAAAAGTAATGCGCCATTAGATATAAGATCTAAATTCCCATCATTATCAAAATCGTATTTTGTATTTTCAATACCAGTAGAACCAAATTCTACACCAGATCCAGCAGTTACGTCAGAAAAAGTATTGTCTCCGTTATTTACCATTAATTTATGAGAACCTGTACTTGCACCAACAAATACATCCATATCACCATCATTATCAAAATCTCCCCAAGCAGAAGACCAAGTTTGCATTGGATCATCTAATCCTAATTCAGCAGCATTTTCAGTAAAAGTACCGTCACCATTGTTGGTAAGCATTTGGTTTGTTCTTCTTGCAGTTTCACCACCACATTTAGCGATAAACATATCCATATCACCATCATTGTCATAATCAATCCAAACAGATCCATAGTTACCACCAGATGGATAATCCCCTAAACCACCTTGTATAAATTCAAGGTTACCAGATCCATCATTAATATAGTAAACATTAGGAGCAACATCATGACATACAAATGCATCTAGATGTCCATCATTGTTTATATCAACAAAGTTTGAACGTTGAGAGAATACATATTCTGGACCAGAAATTTCTGTAAACCCAGTACCCGTATTATTAGCTCTCATAAAAGTTACACCAGATCCACCTCCATAAAGTAAATCAGTAAATCCATTTCCATCGTAATCAGCAGCTGCCATACTCCAAGATGCAGTGTTATCTGCAGCTGATGTTGGTATATTCACTGTATTAAATCCACCAGCTTCTAATTGGTAATGTACATTTACATTTGAAGAGGTTACAGAAACAACATCATCTAAATCGTCGCCATTCATATCAACTATGGCTCTACTAGAACCAACGGTTGAAATATTTTCATTTGTAAAATTAACTTGAGCTGCCATATGGTTTACGCAAGCAGCGAAAACCAGAATCATAGGAATAATCTTTTTCATAATATAATCGTATTTAGTTATTATTAGTTTTCTTAATCACAAGAGTTAGTTAATGAATTTATCCATTCTTCAATTAACTGAACTCCTTCTTCATGCAATAAAGACCTGCCTATTAAAGGCATTCTTATTTCTTCTTGAACAGTATTCAATCTGTTATATAATATTGAATTTTCTGTGTCTGAAGGTATTACAATTTTTGATAACCCTAAAATTTGAGTATCTGCATCTAGGCAAACACCCATTTTAACTGGGTCTTCAGTTTCATTAAAAGCAAATCTAAGTTGTCTATAATCACAATGCCCTGTGTCTGAATGACAGTGAGAACAGTTTGCATCAAAATAAGATCGTGCTCTTTTGCCAATATCTTGACTTGGGTCTTGCCAATCTACAACATGATTGATGTTGGTTGGATAGTTGTTATCAAGGTACCCCATTTCTACCCATTTTTCTAATTGATTCATTGATCCATCAGCAAAACTGTAGTTTTTATCAAGGTTTTGAGGTTTTGGAACTATAGGAATTATACCTCCATCAATTACTTTATGGCTGTCTCTTATACACATCTGACGCTGCCGACGAACTCTAGGGTGT
>JAHRWC010000021.1 GCA_019090365.1 Flavobacteriaceae bacterium | reverse complement strand
TTACCTTATTTTCATTATGAAACTTTTGAAGATTTCTACAAGCATTTACCTAAAGGTGCTCGAATTGTTGGAGTAGAAATTACAGATGATTCTGAAACTTTAGAAGATTTTCATCATCCTAAACGTTGTGTCTATTTATTAGGAGCAGAAGATCATGGCTTGTCAAAATTAGCCATAGAAAAGTCACATTTCTTAGTAAAATTTTCATCTATTGAAAGTTTAAATGTAGCTGTAGCAGGTAGTATTGTTTTGTATGATCGCTCTAGAAGTAAACCAAGAGTTTAATGTATCTTTGCACAAAAATTTTATATGTCTCATAAAGCAGGATTTGTAAATATTATAGGAAACCCCAACGTAGGTAAAAGCACATTGATGAATGCTTTTATAGGGGAACGTCTTTCAATTATCACATCGAAAGCGCAGACTACACGTCATCGTATTTTAGGTATAGTGAACGGTGAAGATTTTCAAATGATTTTAAGTGATACACCTGGAATCATTAAACCTGCCTATGAATTACAGGAAAGTATGATGGGTTTTGTGAAATCTGCTTTCGAAGATGCTGATGTTTTATTGTATTTAGTGGAACTAGGTGAAAAAGCGTTAAAAGATGAAGCGTTCTTTCATAAAATTACCAATGCAAAGATTCCTGTATTATTATTGATCAATAAAATTGACAAGGGTAATGAAGATTTGTTAGCAGATTCTATAAAATTGTGGCAAGAAAAAGTTCCAAACGCTCAAGTGTTTGCAATATCTGCTCTTGAAAATTTTGGAGTGCCAGAAGTATTTCAAGAGATTATAAAATTACTTCCTGAATCCCCAGCATTTTATCCAAAAGATCAGCTTACCGATAAACCTGAGCGCTTTTTTGTAAATGAAATTGTACGAGAAAAAATCTTAATGCATTACAAGAAAGAGATTCCTTATTCTGTAGAAATTGTTACGGAAGAGTTTTACGAAGAAGAAGAAATTATACGTATTCGTAGCATTATCATGGTGGAACGTGAAACCCAAAAAGGAATCATCATTGGGCATAAAGGAACTGCAATTAAACGTGTTGGAGTAGAAGCACGTAAAGATTTACAAAAGTTCTTCGGAAAACAAGTACATATAGAGTTGGTCGCAAAAGTGAATAAAAATTGGCGTAGTAATGACCGCCAGTTAAAGCGTTTCGGCTACAATAAATAAGATTTATTCTTTGTGTAATACGTAATTCATGAAAGCATACAATTCATGCATTTGGTCATGTCCTGTTTGTTTTCCCATTCTTCCCACAAAATACAATACAAACCATACTAATACGAGTACAAATAACATGATCATTTGCATTAAAAAAGGTTTATCTAATGAATAATTAGAATATGCCCAAACGCCAAAAGCAAGAAATGATCCTCCTACTAAGAAATGAAAAAACATAAACATAGTCCAAATAGCTGGATTAGGTCCAAATAAACCTCTAATGCTACTGGATTTTTCATCTACTTCATCAATTTCTAGATGAAGTTGAGGAGACCAATAATGTTGGTCTTCCTTCGGAATCTTAAGATAGATATGATGATCTACTCTCGAAATATGATAATCTTTTCGCTCTTTTTTCACAGCTTCAAAAAGTTCTATAACTTCTTCAGAAGAATGATTTGTTTCTTTCGAAAATCGTGGGCGTAAGATGACTTCATTTTTTTCCATAGCATAAATAAAAAAATCAAGTCAATGTACTATTTTTTCTTCAAACTCTAAACACTACATTTGCAAACAATTATTGAATTATGAGTATAGTTGCCATTGTAGGGAGACCCAATGTAGGAAAATCTACATTATTTAATCGTTTAATCCAACGCCGTGAAGCCATTGTTGATGCAGTGAGCGGTGTTACTCGTGACCGTCATTACGGAAAGAGTGATTGGAACGGAAAAGAATTTTCTTTAATCGATACTGGAGGGTATGTAAAAGGAAGTGAAGATATTTTTGAAGGTGAAATCGATAAACAAGTAGAACTTGCCATTGATGAAGCAGATGCAATCATTTTTATGACAGAAGTTGAAAGTGGTGTAACGGGGATGGATGAAGATGTTTCAAAATTACTTCGGAAGTGTAATAAGCCTGTTTTCTTAGTCGTAAATAAGGTAGATAGCTCTAAACGAGAAGGGGATGCTGTAGAGTTTTATTCACTTGGTTTTGAAAGATATTATACGATGTCGAGTATCAACGGAAGTGGTACAGGAGATTTATTAGATGATTTGGTGAAAATTTTACCTGAATCTGAAGAAGAAGATGAAGAAGAAAGAACTTTACCAAGGTTTGCTGTGGTTGGAAGACCAAATGCAGGTAAATCATCTTTTATTAATGCTCTAATTGGTGAAGAAAGATATATTGTAACAGATATTGCAGGTACAACAAGAGATAGTATCGATACGTATTACAATCGTTTTGGATTCGAATTTAACTTAGTTGATACAGCAGGGATTCGAAGAAAAAGCAAAGTAAAAGAAGATTTAGAATTCTATTCAGTAATGCGAAGTATTCGTGCTATCGAACATTGTGATGTAGTTATTGTAGTGTTAGATGCAACTCGTGGATTTGATGGTCAAGTTCAGAATATATTCTGGTTAGCACATAAAAACAACAAAGGAGTTATCATTTTAGTAAATAAATGGGATTTAGTTGAAAAGGATCATAAGAGTGTAAATGAATATGAAAAGGTAATCAGAAAACAATGTGAGCCTTTTACAGATGTACCAATTGTATTTATTTCAGTATTGAACAAGCAACGTATTTTTAAAGCTATTGAAACAGCTGTTGAGGTGTTTAAAAACAGAAGTAAGCGTATAAAAACAAGTGAATTGAATGAAACGATGCTTGAAATTATTGAAGCATATCAGCCTCCAGCAATTAAAGGTAAATATGTAAAAATCAAGTATTGTACGCAATTACCAACGCCACATCCTTGCTTTGCATTTTTCGCTAATTTGCCTCAATACGTAAAAGAACCGTACAAACGATTTTTAGAGAATAAATTAAGAGAGAAGTTCAATTTTAATGGAGTTCCGGTAACTATTTATATTAGGAAAAAGTAAAGAGTTATAAGTTCTCTTTTATTTTAAGTAGTTCAGATTTTACCGTTTCTAATTTTCGAATGATTTCAAAACGATCGTAAGTCTGTTGTTTGTTTTCCTTTAAATGAGTTTTAGCACCTTCCAATGTAAAACCTCGTTCTTTTACTAAATGATAAATGAATTCAAGGTTTTTAATGTCATCAGGTGTAAACTTTCGGTTGCCTTTTGCATTTTTTTTAGGCTGTAATACATCAAATTCTTTTTCCCAAAAACGAATCAATGAAGTATTCACTGAAAACGCTTCAGCTACTTCTCCAATGTTATAATATCTTTTTTCAGGTAGATCTACATGCATTAGTCTAGGGATTGATTTTCTTGTGATGCTATTTTTAATAATTCAGCAAACTCTTCTGGACTTAGGTTTCCGTAGTAAAAATTAATAGGGTTGATACGTTCTTTGTCTTTAAAAACTTCATAATGCAAATGAGGAGCTTCCGATCTTCCAGTACTACCTACAAAACCAATAAGGTCGCCTCTTTTTACTTTATTTCCTTTTCTAACATTGTATTTATATAAGTGCGCATATAAACTAATATAACCATATCCATGATCTATACGAATGTGTTTTCCATATCCTGAAGCAGTATTATCTGCTTGAATTACTTTTCCATCTCCACTAGCATAAACCGGTGTTCCTCTGGGAGCTGTAAAATCCATTCCCCAGTGTTTCTTTCTAGCTTTCGTAAAAGGGTCTGTTCTATATCCAAAACCAGAAGCCATTCTTGTAAGATCTTCATTTCTTACAGGTTGAATTGCTGGAATTGAAGTTAGCAACTTCTCTTTTTCTTCAGCTAATTTGGCGATCTCATCAAGTGATTTTGACTGAACTACAATCTGTTTTGTTAAGATATCGATCCTTTTACTAGTGGATATTATTAAGTTGGAATTGTCAAACCCTTCAAGATCTCGGTATCTGTTAATTCCACCAAAACCAGCTTTACGCTGTTCTTCAGGGATTGGATTTGCTTCAAAATAAACACGATAGATATTATTGTCACGACTCTCAACTTCAGAAAGTACCATTTCGGCTTCTTTCATTTTTTTATTAATCAGTTCAAACTGAAGTTCCATATTACCTAACTC
>JAHRWC010000334.1 GCA_019090365.1 Flavobacteriaceae bacterium | reverse complement strand
CCATGCTTTCTGTGGGAGAGAGAATGAATTATTTTAGGAATACTTTCTTTACCAACGCCACTTTCTCCAGTTACTAAAACAGAAATGTCGGTTGGAGCCACTTGAATAGCTTTTTCAATGACTCTATTTAGTTTTGGATCGTTTCCAATAATACCAAAACGTTGCTTTGTGGCTTGTACTGATTCCATATTATTTGCCCGCGAAGGCTTTTTGTTTAATTATTATCACTTAATCCTATTGGTTCTCCTCTTAAAGTTGCACTTGTGCAATCATTAACTTTTACCAAAACAAAATCTCCAGGTTTATAGCTTTCTTTTGGGAACACTACCACCAAACTTTGTTCATTTCTTCCACTCCAATGTTGATCACTTTTTTTAGATTCACGCTCAATTAGTACTTCTACTGTCTGCCCAATAAATTGATTGGTTCTATAAGCGCTATGCTTTCTTTGAACATCAACTATTTCGGTTAGACGTCGTTTTTTTACTTCTTCAGGAATATCATCCTCAAGTTTACGAGCAGCCATGGTTCCTGGTCTTTCAGAATATTTAAACATAAACCCAAAATAGAATTTTACATATTCTAGTAAACTTAATGTTTCTTGGTGCTCTTCTTCAGATTCAGTAGGAAAACCTGTAATGATATCTTGTGAAATTCCACAATTAGGAATTATTTTATTTATTTTATCTATAAGTTCTATATACTCTTCACGTGTATGTTGACGATTCATTTCTTTAAGAATTCGTGTATTTCCACTCTGAAAAGGAAGGTGAATATAATTGCAAATGTTTGGATATTTTGCAACAGTATGTAATACATCTTCTGTCATATCCTGTGGATTAGACGTTGAAAAGCGAATTCTCATTTTTGGTTGTGCCTCGGCAACTAATGCGAGTAAATTTGAAAAACTTGTTGCAGTTGCTTTTTCTATTTCAGTAGCATTTTTAAAGTCTTTCTTAAGTCCGCCCCCATACCATAGATAACTATCTACATTCTGACCTAACAGCGTAATCTCTTTGTATCCTTTAGATGCTAAGTCATTAACTTCAGCTAAAATGCTTTGTGGGTCACGGCTTCGTTCTCTTCCTCTTGTAAAAGGAACTACACAAAAAGTACACATATTATCACAACCTCTAGTAATACTCACTAAGGCATTTATACCGTTTGTTGCTAGCCTTACAGGCGAAATGTCACCGTAGGTTTCTTCCTTAGAAAGCACAACATTAACAGCATCTCTACCGCTTTCAATTTCTTTAATTAAGTTTGGTAAATCCTTATAAGCATCAGGTCCAACAACCATGTCTACTATTTTTTCTTCGTCTAGAAATTTTTCTTTTAAACGTTCTGCCATGCATCCTAAAACACCAACTTTCATTTTTGAATTGTGTCTTTTTACGGCATTGTATTTTTCTAAACGTTTGCGTACTGTTTGCTCTGCTTTGTCTCTAATAGAACATGTGTTTACAAGAACAAGATCTGCTTCTTCTAAGTTATCAGTTGTGTTATATCCCTCGTTAGTAAGAATAGAAGCAACTATTTCACTGTCACTGAAATTCATTTGGCAACCGTAACTTTCAATATATAATTTACGTGAGTTACCTTCCTTAGCGTTCACTGATAAGGTTTCTCCTTGTTTTTTTTCGTCTATTATTTTTTCCATCTAGTATGTAGTTTTCCTACGAGGATTACTATGTCAATTAACATGCAAAGATACAATTAATATAAGCTTTATGACAAAATGTCATATTTATTTTTTGTAATTTTGAGTACAACAAACCAATAATTAAGAATGAAAAAAGATATTTTTCAACGAATTGATGAAGCTGGTAATCCAGATTTTTCAGATGTACTATCCAAAAGTTTTGAGCTTTTTAAAAAAGTATGGGAGCAAGGCTTTTATCATGTACTCATTACTATGGCTTTAGTGTTACCTTTTGTTTTTTTAGTGTATGTGCCTCTAATATATATAATGAGTGTCACGGGAGGATTTGAAGACCCAGCGTATTATGATAATAATTTAGAGATTTCATATTTATTAATTGCAGTATATGCTTTAGTGGTATTTGTAATGATATTTATTATTCAAGCATTGTCTTTTGGATTAATAGCTCATTTTTTTAGAGTGTGTAAAAAAGAAGATACTGGTTTGCCTATAGATACTGGAAGTTATTTTGTTTTTCTAAAAGGTGAAAATTTAAAAAAAGTTTTTTTATTGTCATTAGCTACTTTTATAATTTCTTTAGTGGCAATGGCTTTGTGTTACCTTCCAATTATTTATGTGTTAGTTCCATTAAACTTGTTTGTAGTTATTTTCGCATTCAACGAAAAGTTAAGTGTTTCTGATATTATAAAGGCAAGTTTTAAGCTTGGAAATAAGTATTGGCTGATAGTTTTCGGATTATTAATTATTGCATCAATCATTGCTCAAGTTGGTGTTTTACTTTGTTTTATAGGAATGTTTTTTACAGCCTATTTTGTACATATTCCTGTGTATTATTTTTATAAAGATTCGGTAGGTTTTGAAGATGAATTAGAGGAAATAAATTTTTAAAATTCTTCTGAAATACTACATGATGGGCAGTTGCATAATTACGAAAAAGTAAAACTTAGGGTTGAGAATTAAAAAAAAAAGATACTTTTGTAGCCCAAACAAATTAAATCATGGCAAAGAATTTAGTAATTGTTGAGTCCCCTGCGAAAGCTAAAACTATTGAAAAATTCCTAGGAAAAGATTTTAAAGTTACCTCAAGTTTTGGACATATATCCGACTTACCTTCTAAAGAATTAGGAGTTGATGTTGACGGTGATTTTACTCCTAAATATATAGTACCTTCAGATAAGAAAAGTTTAGTAAAAGATTTAAAAGCATTATCGAACAAAGCAGAAATGGTTTGGTTAGCTAGTGATGAGGATCGAGAAGGAGAAGCGATTGCATGGCACCTTGCTGAAAATTTAGATTTAAAGGAAGAAAATACAAAACGTATTGTTTTTCATGAAATTACTAAGACTGCAATTCTTAAAGCAATTGAGAATCCTAGAAAAATAAATTATGATCTTGTAGACGCACAACAAGCACGTAGAGTATTAGATCGTCTAGTAGGGTATGAGCTTTCT
>JAHRWC010000333.1 GCA_019090365.1 Flavobacteriaceae bacterium | reverse complement strand
TATTACCTAAATATAACAAAAAAATATGAAAAAAATAAATTGATTACTAATACAACCATTTTAAATCTCCTTGTGCATAGGAATATAAAGGGTTTTAAAATTTTCAATTTAAAATCATAGTCAATATTATTTGTAAGAATTAGTAATTACAACTTATGTGTTTTAATTTATACAAGGTGAATTTTATATCTTTGCTTTTGAAAATCATATAAATGGAAACGTCTTTTTTTATCCCAAAATCATATTCAAATCAATTAAAAGACGGTAGTGTTTCTTGGCAATCTCCAAGTAATATTGCTTTGGTGAAATATTGGGGGAAATATGGACAACAATATCCAAAAAATGCTTCAATAAGCTTCACCTTAAATCATTGTAATACCCAAACTGAATTAAAGTATTTTTTAAAAGAAATACCTTCAGATTTATTTGATTTTGATGTTTATTTTGAAGGTGAAAAGAAAGATGAGTTTAAACCAAAAATCGAATCGTTTTTTAAAAGAATAGAAGCTTATATACCATTCTTGAAGCAATTTCGGTTTGAGATTCATACCAAAAACACGTTTCCACATAGTAGTGGTATTGCCTCTTCAGCTAGTGGAATGAGTGCAATAGCATTGTGTATTATGAGTATGGAAAAATTAATGCATCCTGAAATAACAGAAGACTTCTTTAATCAAAAAGCTTCATTTTTGGCTCGATTAGGTTCTGGAAGTGCTTGTAGAAGTATAGAAGGAGAACTTATAGTTTGGGGAGAACACGCCAACATTAAAGGAAGTAGTCAACTCTACGGAATTCAATTACCAAATAAAGTGCATGCTAATTTCAAAAACTATCAAGACACCATTTTGTTAGTTGATAAAGGTGAAAAACAAGTAAGTAGTACGGTTGGTCATAATTTAATGTTAGACCATCCATTTGCTGAACAACGATTTACACAGGCAAATGACAATCTATCTAAGTTAATACCAGTATTAGAACAAGGAGATGTTTCAGAATTTATTAAAATCGTAGAAAGTGAAGCCCTATCATTACACGCCATGATGATGACTTCTATGCCCTATTTTATTTTAATGAAACCAAATACATTAGAAATCATCAACCGAATTTGGACGTATAGAAAGGAACATCAAAGCTACGTTTGTTTCACATTAGATGCAGGAGCTAACGTTCATGTATTATATCCAGAAAACGAAAAAGATAATGTGCTAAATTTCATTAAAAATGAATTAACACCTTTCTGTAAAAACGGTGAATTTATTGTTGATCAAGTTGGCATAGGAGCTATTCAAAAATAATTTTTTGAGAAGATAATACACTTCCCTCCTTTTGTAATTGAATAATATACAATCCACTCATTACAGACTCTCTTTTAAGTATAATTTCATCAGCATCCACTTTTTGTCTTTTAATTTCTTGACCTAAGTAATTAAATAAAACCACTGAAAGATTTTCAAGATTAGGATAGATTTCATTTAATATAATTCTTGTTTCTTCTTTTACAGGGTTAGACACAATAACAAAAGAGTTTTCATTTGAAGTAATATCTGAAACATTCAAGATTCCAGAAACTACTTCTAAAGTAACATCTGTATTGTTGCAAAACACCTCAAAAAAGAACTCTTCCCCTTCAAATTCTGCTGTTAAATATTGTGGTAAATCGCAAGATGTAATACTGTTTGCTGTTAATACAATAAATTCTTCACCTTCAACGGGAGCGTACATTAATTCTAGATTAAATGTCCCTTCAATTATTGGAAACCCCGTAACCGAAATTCTATCGTACTCTCCTTCATTAGAACCTTCAATTTGAATTTTCAAAGTAGAATCTGTAGAAAAATTGAAAAGATTAATAATCTCTAATGTTCCAATATTATTACCTCCTGGTGAATAGGTTCCTGTATTTGTATAATTAGCAGTAATATCAAGCACTCCATTTCCTTCAATAATTCCAGTCTCTGTATTATTAAAATCTATTGCCGGACTTAATATTAAAAATGTCTGATTTTCATCAACATTAATTACACCATAATTGTTTATATCTAAACTCAGGTAGTAAATACCAGAAGTATTATTTCCATCATATTCTTTACTTAAAAGCCCCCAATTATTAAGAGTTGCATCGGTATTCTGATTAAAAAATGCGCCATTACTTGCAATAATCACTTCTCCAGTTTCTGAATTATTTAAAACAAATCCATTTTTAGTTAATATCTGATTGCTAAGAGTTACCGTTAAATTTGAATTATTATTAATAGTGATATTGCTAATTTCTTTTAACTCGAAGGATTCTATAATAAAGTTTCCATCATTTATAATGACTCCAGCACCATCAATAACACCTTTTTGATAATTTAATGTTGCTAAAGTTGATACTACAACTTCATTAGTGATCTCAAGGTTATTAAATATCAATAATGTCGAAGAACCTTCTAAAGAAATACTATTTACTTCAGCCTCAGCAGTGATCAATTCAACCATAAATCCGTCAGGTATTAACACATCACTAGTAGCGTCTGGAATTGAACCAACATCCCAATTAACTGTATTAAACCAATCGAAATCTCCACCATTTCCATTCCATACATGAGTTTGTGATTGGATAAATGGTGAGATAAAAAACAGAATTAAAATAAGTATTAAATATCTTTTCATAGCTATTAATTTACTGAATACCAATATACTAATTATATGATTGTTATCATTCTAACAATATTAATTTTTATAATTTTTCATAAAAAGCCATTTAAGATTCTTTATCTTTGCCACATTAATGCAATATCATACGGAAATTTCCGTATTTTTAACATATAACTAATATTGTAACGTATGCGAGGCCCCCTTTTTTATTCAAAAATTCTTCTCTTTGGAGAATACGGAATTATCAAAGATTCGAAAGGTTTATCTATCCCTTATAATTTTTTTAAAGGAGCTTTAAAAATAGATGAACATCATACCATTTCTACTCATAAATCCAATCAGAATCTAAAACGTTTTGCTATTTTTCTTGAAGAATTACAAAATGAAAATAAAGAGCTGGTAAGTTTCGATATTGAAGCATTGAAAGCTGATGTTGAAAAAGGATTGTATTTTGATTCTAGTATCCCACAAGGATATGGAGTTGGAAGTAGCGGTGCTTTAGTAGCAGCTATCTATGATAAATATGCTTCAGATAAAATTACTATTCTTGAAAATTTAACTCGTGAAAAATTATTAAAACTTAAAGATATTTTTGGTTCGATGGAATCTTTCTTCCATGGAAAATCTTCAGGTTTAGATCCATTAAACAGTTATTTAAGTTTACCCATTTTAATAAACTCGAAAGACAATATAGAACCTGCGGGTATTCCTTCACAACCACAAAATGGTAAAGGAGCTGTATTTTTATTAGATAGCGGTATTACAGGAGAAACCGCACCTATGGTTCAAATATTCATGGAAAACATGAAACAAGAAGGATTCAGAAACATGTTGAAAACACAATTTGTAAAACATACAGATGCTTGTGTTGAAGATTTCTTAGAAGGTGATATTAAATCTTTATTTAGTAATATGAAACAACTTTCAAAAGTTGTACTCGATAACTTTAAACCAATGATTCCTAAAGAATTTCATACACTATGGAAAAAAGGAATTGAAACAAATGCATACTTCCTAAAACTTTGCGGTTCTGGTGGTGGTGGATATATGTTAGGATTTACTGAAAACATTGAGGAAGCAAAAAAGGCTTTAAAAGATTATAAACTTGAAGTAGTTTATAATTTCTAATTTATCATCCTATTTTAAGTGCTATTAAGCATTTATTCAATTTTGAATATATTTTATGTTACGTAGAAAACAGAAATACTTCTTACTTAAGTTTTTTAGTTTGTTTTCGATCGTTAGAGGCTATAATATTTTAGTAATTGTTATTGCTCAATACTTAACATCTATTTATATTTTAGCTCATGAGCTTCCTATAAAAAAGGTGTTATTCGACCTTAATTTATTAATGATTGTCTTAGCATCATCTTCTGCAATTGCAGCTGGGTATATTATTAATAGTTTCTACGATAGTGATAAAGACCTTATCAATCGACCTCGAAAAACAATGCTTGATAAATTAGTGAGTCAGAGAACAAAATTGACTAGCTACTTTGTACTCAATTTTTTGTCAGTGATTTTTGCAAGTTATGTATCTTTTAAAGCGGTTGTTTTCTTCTCTTTATACATATTTGGTATTTGGTTTTATTCTCATAAACTTAAAAAATATCCTTTCGTCGGAAACATAGTTGCTGCAACACTTGCAGTGATACCTTTCTTCGCTGTTTTTATTTATTATAAAAATTTTGAATTGGTAATCTTTGTCCATGCTACCTTTTTATTTCTATTGATTTCAATGCGTGAATTGGTCAAAGACCTTGAAAATCTTAAGGGTGATTTAGCTCAAAATTATAAAACGATTCCTGTGGTATATGGAGAAAAAGCTTCAAAAACCATGTTGACTATTTTATGCTTGGCTTCAAGTATTCCGACGTTTTTATTGATAAATAAGTTTGAAATTGGTTACATGAATTATTTCTTCTACGGAAGTAGTATTGCATTACTTGTTTTCTTAGTGCTATTATGGAAATCAAGTAAAAAAATACATTACATTATTCTACACAACATCTTAAAATTTATCATCGTTGTTGGTGTTTTCAGCATTATTCTAATCAATGTTGATGTCCTTTTAAATCGACTTGTGTAAATTTGAATATGAAAAATGAACATTTACTCAATGTTGCACTTGCTCAAATAGCTCCCGTTTGGCTAAATAAAGCTGAAACAATTTTAAAAATAGAGCAGAGTATTTCTGAAGCTGCACAAAATAAATCTGAACTAATTATCTTTGGAGAAGGTCTTTTACCAGGATATCCCTTTTGGCTCGCACTAACAGATGGAGCTGCTTGGAATAAAAAAGTAAATAAAGAATTGCATGCTCATTACCTTAGAAATGCTGTTTGTATTGAAAATGGTGATTTAAATTCAATTTGTGAATTAGCCAAAAAACATGAAATAGCAGTTTATCTTGGTATCATTGAAAGACCGCTTGATCGAGGTGGACATAGTGTCTATGCTTCCTTAGTATATATCAATCAAAAAGGTGAAATAAAATCGGTACATCGGAAATTGCAACCTACATACGACGAACGTTTAACTTGGTCTCCAGGTGATGGAAATGGACTAAAAGTACATTCCTTAAAACAATTTACAGTGGGTGGACTTAATTGTTGGGAAAACTGGATGCCTTTACCAAGAGCCTCTTTATATGGACAAGGTGAAAATCTTCACATTGCTGTTTGGCCGGGAAGTGATCATAACACAAAAGATATTACTCGTTTTATTGCTAGAGAGTCTAGAAGTTATGTGATTTCAGTTTCTTCATTAATGAACATTGAAAACTTTCCACAAGACACACCTTATCTTCAGCAACTATTAGAAAAAGCCCCCAAAACTCTAGCCAATGGTGGAAGTTGTATTGCTGGACCAGATGGAGAATGGATCATTGAACCTGTATTGCATTCTGAAGGAAATATATACCATACATTAAATTTCAATCGGGTATATGAAGAACGTCAAAACTTTGACCCTGTTGGTCATTATTCAAGACCAGACGTTACTAAATTAATAGTAAATAGAGAGCGACAATCTACTTTAGGATTTGAAAATGAATAACCTAATTCACTAAGAATATTTTCAATCTTCTTTTCCCTAATGCTTAGCAACTTATAACTATTTAAAATATATCTTTGCAAAAAATTAAATTGATCATGCAGCAAGGCAAAAACAGAAAAGATTCAGCAAACCAAAAAGGCAGAAACCCACAAGGTAAAGACGCTGGAAAAGGAAGATGGAAAAAAGATAACAAAGTAGCTAAAGATAAAAATACTTCAAATAAACCTAAAGGAGCATCTAAAAGTGCTTCTGATGGAATTCGTTTAAATAAATATATTGCAAATTCTGGTGTTTGTTCTCGAAGAGAAGCAGACATGTACATTCAAGTTGGTAGTGTTACTGTAAATGGTAAGATTATTAATGAAATGGGATTTAAAGTGAAGCTTACCGACGAAGTTACTTTCGATGGAAGACGTATTAATCCTGAACCTAAAGCCTATGTTTTATTAAACAAGCCTAAAGGTTTTGCAACCACTATAAGTGAGAGCAAAGGAAATACAGTTATGGATTTGGTGAACAATGCAGCTTCAGGGCGTATCAATCCGATTGGAAGGTTAGGTCGTAATGCAACTGGCTTATTATTATTTACGAATGATGATGAGTTTATGCAGAAGTTTACGAGAAAAGGAGTTTCACGTTTATTTCATGTTGTATTGGATAAAAACTTGAAACAAGAAGATCTAAATAAGATTAAAGAGGGTATAAAGATCGAAGGAAAAACAATTTCGATAGACGATATCAGTTATGTGGCAAATTCACCTAAAAAAGAAGTGGGTTTAAAAATTAAGCATACAGGAAATAGTGTGATTCGAAATATTTTTGAAAGCCTTAATTACAACGTAGTTCTTGTAGATTGTGTAACTATTGGTCCTTTAACTAAAAAAGATTTGCCAAGAGGAAGATGGCGTCATTTAACTGAACAAGAATTGAATACCATTAAAATGATTTAATTTCTTGAAAATTTAATATTTCTGATTTCCATTTAGATGAATTCTCCAATACAATTCTACACACAAGAAAAGAAAACTTTTGAAAGTGAGTTAGCTTCTCTTAAAGGAAAATTAATCAAACTAAGTATTATTAGATTGATTGTATTTTTAGCAACAGTGTATGGAGTTTACTATTTTAATGATAGTACAAAGATTATGGTTCCATTATTAATTGTTGGAATCATTTTATTTTTCTTTTTAGTCTCTGTTCATACAGACTTTAAGCATAAAAAAAGAAAAACAGAAGCACTTATTTATATTAATCAACGAGAGATTAATGTTTTAAATGGTGTTATTTCAGAATTAGATTCTGGGGATGAATTTCAAGATTCTACCCACGAATTTAGTTATGATGTAGACTTATTTGGGATGGGTTCCTTTTTCCAATTTATTAACAGAACTACATTATTATCGGGTAAAAAATGGCTAGCCTCGACTTTGTCTTCAAACAATATTGACTCAATAGAAGACAAACAAGAAACAATAAAAGAGCTTTCAGAAACACCAAAATGGAGGCAAAATTTTTCAGCAACAGGAAGTTTGATCCAAGTAAATGTTAATGCTGAAATCATTGTAAAATGGCTTCATAAACACAAGGCATTTACTCCAAAAAGTATGCGTATTATTCCTCATATTTTTTCGATAATATCATTCAGTCTTATTATTTTAAATTATTTTAATTTAATCCCTTTATCCATTACAACCTTGTGGTTTTTTATTGGAATTGGAATTACAGGAGTCTATTTAAAAAAGATAAATCCTTTTTATTTAAACGCCAATAAAGCCAAAGAAACCTTTAGACAATACCATCAGTTACTATCATTAATTGAAACACAAGAATTCTCCTCAAAACTTCTAAAATTTAAACAAGAAGAAATTAAAACTGAAGCTAAAAAGGCATCAGAAATATTTCTTCAATTTTCTAAAACCTTAGATGCTTTTGACCAACGTAATAATATGATAATTGGCATTTTCGCTAATGGTTTTGCATTACGCGATTTATACCATTGTTATCAATTAGAACAATGGATTGATACCAATAAAGATAAAGTAGAAACTTGGTTTAAAGTAATTGCATTTTTTGATGCACAAAACTCTTTAGCAAATTATTCTTTTAATCATCCAACATATACATTCCCTACAATTACCAAATCTGAAAACACTTTAGAAACTAAAAATTTAGGACATCCTTTAATCAATTCTCAGAAAAGAGTTGACAATGATTTGCTCATTAAAAATGATGAATTTTTTATTATAACTGGGGCTAATATGGCAGGAAAAAGTACTTTTCTACGCACCGTTTCCTTAGCTATTATAATGGGAAATACAGGACTTCCGATTTGTGCAGATGAAGTGAAATATAGTCCGATACAATTAATTACTAGCATGCGTACAAGTGATTCATTAACTGATGATGAATCGTATTTCTTTTCAGAATTAAAGCGTTTAAAATATATCATTGAAAAGATTAAGACTGAAAAATACTTTATCATTTTAGATGAAATATTAAAAGGAACAAATAGCACTGATAAAGCAATTGGTTCAAGAAAATTTGTAGAACGTTTAGTGGCTTCAAAAGCCACAGGAATTATTGCTACACATGATTTAAGTTTATGTGAAATTTCTGATGAACTTGAAGAAGTAAAGAATTATTATTTTGATGCTGAAATTATTAATGACGAGCTTCATTTTGATTATACATTCAAAAAAGGAATTTGTCAAAATATGAATGCTTCCTTTCTACTGAAAAAAATGGAGATTATTTAGTAACTAATTTTAGGTTCTTATCTTTTAGAAATACTTCCCATAAAAAGAATCCAATCACTACAAAATATTCTAAGGCTACTAGCCATAAGTTTTCTGAAAAGCCTTCAGAACCATATGCAGAATAGCTCAAAATTACCATAAAACTCCATACCAATGGAAATCTGTATTTAGTGAAAATTGTCAATAACAAAGGAGTTGCAACATACCAAGGATGAACCGTCGTCG
>JAHRWC010000332.1 GCA_019090365.1 Flavobacteriaceae bacterium | reverse complement strand
TTTGCTGGTGCATTGTTTACAAAACGCTCGTTTTTCAACTTGCCTTGTACACTTCTAAGGAATCCTTCTGTATATTTTAATTCTTCTGAAAGCTTTGTTATTTCTTCTTCAACATTTATCGCTCCAGCGATAGGCACAAAATATTCATTCGATTTAACTCTGAATGTTAGGGCTCCTTCTAAAGCTTCAGCGATGTAAATTATTTCTGAAATATTACCCAACTTAGTAATAACTGAATCAAAAGTATTTGAAGCTTTTTCATTATTAATAACTGAAAGCTCTATTTGATCTTTAAATGAAATATTCTTTTCCTTACGAATGGTTCTAATACCAGAAATCACTTCCGAAGCAAATTCAAATTCATTTAAAAGCGTCTCATTTATAGGTTCTACTGAAGGATAAGCTGAAACAATTAAAGCTTCTTCTTTCGTTCTATCCGCAATCTGATGCCAAATTTCTTCAGTAATAAAAGGCATAAATGGATGCAATACTTTTAAATTCTTTTCAAATAAATTGATAATCGAATCAAAGGTATTTTTATCAATTGGTTGTTGGTAAGAAGGCTTTACCATTTCTAATAACCATGAACAGAAATCATCCCAAATTAATTTATAAATAGTCATTAATGAATCTGAAAGACGGTACTTAGAAAAGTGATCTTCCATTTCAGCAAAAGCTTTTTGAAATTTAGAAGCATACCATTCTAATGCAATTTTACTTGATTCAGGTTGTTCAATATTAGCATCAACTTCCCATCCACTCACTAAACGATAAGCATTAACAATTTTATTAGTAAATGCTTTCCCTTGTTGTAATTTGGTTTCATCGAACAATAAATCATTACCAGCTCCAGAGCTTAATAACATCATACCCGCTCTCACCGCATCTGCACTATAATCTTCTATTAATTTTAATGCATCAGGAGAATTTCCTAATTGTTTTGACATTTTTCGTCCTTGATCATCACGAACAATACCTGTAAAATAAACATTGTTAAAAGGTTTTTGATCTCTAAATTCATAACCTGCAAAAATCATACGAGCTACCCAAAAGAAAATAATGTCTGGTCCTGTAACCAAATCATTTGTTGGATAGTAATAATTTATTTCTTTATTATCTGGTTTACGTATTCCATCAAAAACAGATATTGGCCATAACCAAGATGAAAACCATGTATCTAACGCATCGTTATCTTGTCTTAAATCTTCAGATTTTAAATTAGTATTACCAGATTTTTCAATGGCTAATTGTAATGCTTCCTCTTTAGTTTCTGCAACTACAAAATCTTCTTTACCATCACCAAAATAGTATGCTGGAATTTGTTGTCCCCACCATAATTGACGAGAAATATTCCAATCTCTAATATTTTCTAACCAATGACGGTATGTGTTTTCTATTTTCTTCGGAAATAATTTAATTTCTTCCGTTTCTAATACTGCATCTAAAGCTGGCTTCACCAATTTATCCATTGACAAAAACCATTGATCACTTAACCTTGGTTCAATAACTGCTTTGGTACGTTCACTGGTTCCAACTTTATTTAAATACTTTTCAGATTTTAATAAAGCTTCAATTTCTTCTAATTCTTTAACAACTTCTTTTCTCGCTACAAAGCGATCTTTACCTTGGTAATGCAATCCGAAGCTATTCAACGAAGCATCATCATTAAATATGTCTATAACTTCCAGCTTATGCTTGTCTCCTAATACTTTATCATTTTCATCGTGCGCAGGCGTTACTTTTAAGCAACCTGTTCCGAACTCAACATCTACATATTCATCTTCAATAATAGGAATTACACGATTACAAATAGGAACTATAGCTTTCTTACCTTTTAAATGAGAAAATCGTTCATCATTAGGGTTGATACAGATTGCAGTATCACCAAAAATCGTTTCAGGTCTTGTGGTTGCAATTGTTAACGTATCATTACTTCCTTCAACTTTATAGTTGATGTAATATAACTTTCCTTCCTTTTCAACATAATTAACCTCTTCATCTGAAAGCGTTGTTTTTGCTTCAGGGTCCCAGTTTACCATGCGGAATCCTCTATATATTTGACCTTTATTGTATAAATCGACAAATACTTTGATTACAGATTCAGATAAATCTGGATCCATTGTAAACTTAGTTCGATCCCAATCACATGAACAACCTAACTTTTTCAATTGTTCTAATATGATACCTCCATATTCATGTTTCCATTCCCAAGCATGCTCTAAAAACTCTTCTCTTGTGAGGTCATTTTTATCTATTCCTTGCTCTTTTAACTTTGCAACTACTTTTGCTTCTGTAGCAATAGAAGCATGATCCGTACCTGGTACCCAACATGCATTAAGTCCATTTAATCTAGCACGACGAATTAACACATCCTGGATTGTATTATTCAGCATATGCCCCATATGCAATACTCCCGTAACATTTGGAGGAGGAATAACAATGGTATATGGCTCTCTTTCATCTACTTCAGAATGAAAATAATTATTTTCCATCCAGTAGTTATACCATTTGTTTTCTATATTTTGAGCATTATAATTTGCTTCTAAAGCCATTTTGGTCTGATTTTTGAAAAGTAATTTGCAAAAGTAGGTAATATCTGCAAGATTAGAAAAGTGAACAACTTATTTTGCAGATTGTAATAAAGTTATCTACATTGCACATATAAAACCAATATATTATGAAAAAATTAGTAATTCTAGTCTTATTAGCTTTTGTTGGTATTGCCCCACAAGCAATGGCACAAGCAAAGATTACATTTAAAACAGACGTTATAGATTACGGTGAGATTGCAAAAGGAAGTGATGGCCTACGTATTTTTGAATTCACAAATACAGGAGATGCTCCCCTAATCATTAGTGACGTAAAATCAAGTTGTGGTTGTACAGTACCTGAAAAACCTAAAGGCCCTGTTGCTGCAGGAGCATCAAGTGTCATAAAAGTTAAGTATGATACTAAACGTGTAGGTCCAATAAGAAAAACGATCACAGTTTATTCAAACGCAGACGAACCTATTAAATCTTTAAAGATTAAAGGAAAAATCTTAGGCGAAGACAAAAGTGTTTTAGAAAAATCTTAATCACTTTTAATACGATAAAAAAAAGGTCATAATTATATTATGACCTTTTTTTTATTTAAAACATTTCCTTCAAAATAAACTTTGCTTTAAAAGTCATACCATTCCTTTTATAAACTACTGAAATTCTTTTACCTGCTTTTGATGTAAAAAGGCCTATAAGTTCATTTAAGTCGTATCGATAAGCGTGTTTTCCATTCACATAAACTACTTCATCTCCCTTTCTCATTCCAGCTTTTTCGGATGGAGAACCCTCTCTAATTTCAGAAACTATATATTTAGGAACTAATAATATATCATAAACAGTACCTATCGGAATACTAGAAACACTTGACATTTCTTTGCCGTTTTGATTACCTATAACACTTTTAGCATCTTTTACAACCGTCATCCCATCATGCTCTAACACTAAACCACTCATATTATAATGAAATGGATCTTTAAATTTTCCATTTTTCTTAACAGACAATCTTTTTGAAGAATAATCAAAAATTACATTGAACCTTCTTAAAAAATCACCACCTATACTTCCATCTCTCTCTTCAAAAAATTTAATGTTTTCTAGGGCTATTTCTTCCGGGAAAGCAACACTTACATTTTCTAATGAATTACTTCCTAAGGAAATTTTATGAAGCTTAGACCTCTTTCCGTAAATGCTCCCACTAAGACCTTGACCTAAAAAATCTATAAAATAATTTACAGATTCTTCTGAAATATAATTCGCCTCATCAAATAACCAAAGCGCATCACTAGAGCCAGAATCAATAAGTAATGTTAGGTTTTCTTGTTGTCCATCTTTATTGAAAACATCTAAATCTATAAATGGCTTTCCATTATTAAACCTTAAATCAAATTCTTCACATTTTTTACACTTCTTCTTTTTATAGGTTGATGGATTATGAATAGAAATTCTTTGCGTTGAATAATTAATACTTACCACAAAATTTTTAAAGAAGTCATACCCTATTATACCATGAATTGGTATACCCATTTTTGTTGAAAAATTTAAAGACTCGTCAAAAATCACATATAAGGTCTGGTTCTTACTCTCAGCTTTATGTATTTTAACAAGGTTATTTTCACTTTTTAATGCAGAAACACTTCCTCCCTGCCCTAAACCTCTCACTTTTACTTTTTGAAGACTATTTAATTGTAATGAATCATTTGGAATCCCAAATAATATGGTGGATTTCACTCCTGTATCTAATAAGAAAGATAATTTCTTTCCATTTATTTCTACAGGAATTACAATGAGGTTGTTAATTAATTTGAAGCTAAATTTATCTTTTGAATGCTTTAAAGGCAATGCAAATCCATCCTGAGATAATCCTGAAGTAGAAACACACAGAACTGTGATTACTATTAATACGAAGCGATGTATTTTTTTGATATTTTTCAATAGTATCAATATATAAAAAATTAACGAATGCGCTTTCGTATTAGCGTATTTTTAAGAAATATTTTGCAACTTTGCGTTTAAATATTTTTATCATGCCTTCAATTTCAACAAAAGGAAAAAACATGCCGGAATCACCAATAAGAAAATTGGTTCCGTTTGCAGAAAAAGCGTATAAAGCGAATAAAAAAGTCTATCATTTAAATATTGGTCAACCCGATATTAAATCGCCACAAGTAGCCATGGATGCTGTAGCAAATCATCATGTTGAGACTTTGGCTTATAGCCGATCTGAAGGTTCAGAAGAATACCGTGAAAAAATAGCAGCGTATTATAATAGAAACCATATTCCTGTATCTGCTAATGACATCATTGTTACTACTGGAGGTAGTGAAGCCTTACTTTTTGCGATGGGAACTATTGCAGATCAAGGCGATGAAATTATAATCCCAGAACCATTTTATGCAAATTATAATGGATTTGCTATGGCTTCAGGAGTAAATATTGTTCCTGTTATTTCAAAAATTGAAGATAACTTTGCCCTTCCTCCTATTGCTGAATTTGAAAAATTAATCACTTCAAAAACAAAGGCAATTATCATTTGCAACCCTGGGAATCCAACTGGATATTTATATTCAAAAGATGAAATTCAGAAACTAGCGTCTATAGTAAAAAAGCATGATTTATATTTAGTTGCTGATGAAGTGTATAGAGAATTTACATATGACGGAAATGAACATTATTCAATTCTACAAGAAGAAAGCTTAGCTGAAAACGGAATTATTATTGATTCTGTTTCAAAAAGATATAGCATGTGTGGTGCTCGTATTGGTTGTTTAGTTTCAAAAAACAAACAAGTTATCTCTACAGCTTTAAAATTTGCACAGGCGCGATTAAGCCCACCTACATTTGCTCAAATAGCTAGTGAAGCTGCCTTAGAGACTCCAAAAAGTTATTTTGATGAAGTAATTGTAGAATACAAAGAAAGAAGAGATACTTTAATTAATTGCTTAAAGGAGATTCCTGGTGTTAAAGTTGGGGTGCCAAAAGGTGCTTTTTATTGTATCGTAGAATTACCTATTGACAACAGTGATGATTTTGCACAGTGGTTATTAGAAGAGTTTGATGTTGATGGTGAGACGATTATGGTCGCTCCTGCTGCTGGATTTTATTCGTCGAAAGGTGTTGGTTTAAATCAAATTCGAATTGCTTACGTACTTAATAAAGAAA
>JAHRWC010000331.1 GCA_019090365.1 Flavobacteriaceae bacterium | reverse complement strand
TATTTCTCTTGAAAATGATGAAGACCTTTATAATTTAATTGAAACATTAGATGAAAATACTATCGTAACTATTAACTTCCCTATAACTGTAACACTTTGGGATGAAACAGAGCTAGTTATTGAAAATATGATAGAGCTTTTATCTGTCATTCAAAATGCTGTAGATGAATGTGATGAAGATGATGATTACGATTATAACGATGATGATTGTAATGATTGTAGTACATCAAACCTTGAAACTATTTTAACAGATTGTGAGTATTGGATCGTTGATAAATTAGAAAGAAACGACAACGATTTAGAAGATATTTATGTAGGATATTTGTTTACTTTCCTTACAAATGGAACAATCAATGTTGTTAATGGATCAACAAATTATAATGGAACATGGTCACTTTCTGGAGAAGGAAATAATATTCAAATGAATGTAAATATAACTGGGCTATCAGATTTTGACGAAAATTGGAACCTTCATGAAATAGAAACCAATCAAGGTGAAACAAAAGTTGATCTAAGATATGGCGACGATAGATTACGCTTTGAAAGTGACTGTGATAATGGAGGTCCTGGCCCAGACGATACAGTTCTTGTTGAATCTTTAACAACTGGTTCTTGGTTTGTTACTTATTATTTTGACGAGCAGGATGAAACTTCTAATTATAATTATTACGAATTCTATTTTGCTGCAAATGGAACAGCAACTGCAGTACATACAAGCGGAACAACCTATGGATCTTGGTCTACTTCAGTAGGAGATGAAACAGATTTAGAACTAAACTTAAACTTTGGTATCGATAGTCCATTAAATGAACTTGCAGAAGATTGGGATGTATTAGAAGTAACTTCAATTATTATACGATTAAAAGATGTAAGTGGTGGTGATGGTTCAGAAGAATTTTTAACCTTCGAAAGAGATCCAATAAATACTGGCGGAGATGACTTAGAATCTATACTAGTTGACGGATTATGGTATGTTTCATTATACGATGATGATGGTGATAATGAAACTGCAGATTATAACGGGTATCAATTAAGCTTTAATATTAACGGAACCGTAACAGCCTCTAATGGTACAGTTATCAATGGAACATGGCAAGTGTTAAGTAGTGGTAATAAACTGCTATTAGATTTCGGAAGTGCTATCCCTTTTGATGAATTTAATGACGATTGGGATGTAATATCGACCACTAACATTCGTGTAGACTTACAAGATGTAAGCGGAGGAAATGGTGGAACTGACACACTTGTATTTGAAAAACTTTAATCTTTAACTTAAAATAAATAAAAAATGAAAAAAGGAAATTTAGGAATAGTAATTTTATTATGTATTGTCACATTTGTAACTTCATGTTCGTCAGATGATGATACAACTACAAATACAACAGATAATACTGCAGAGATTATTCAAACGACGAACACTGTAACAACGGGAGATTGGATGATAACAAGTTTTATAGATTCTGGCGATGATGAGACCAGTAATTTTAGTGGTTACACATTTGCTTTTAATTCTAATGGAGCTTTAGTTGCAACAAAAGGAGCAACTACTGTAAATGGAACTTGGTCAATCACAGACGATGATGATGATAGTAGTGACGATGATAGTGATGGTGATAGCAGCAACGATATAGATTTTAATATTGCTTTTAACGCTCCAGATGATTTTACCGAATTAACCGAAGATTGGGATATTGTTTCAAGAACTGACACAAGAATTGTTTTAATCCATGTCAGTGGAGGCAATGGTGGAACAGATAATTTAGTCTTCGAAAAAAACTAGCATACTAATTTAGTGAAACATAAAGTAAGTGTCTTTTATCAGATACCTCTAAAAAGAAACATTAAAAAACAATTGAAGAAGAAAATCTTTTTTTGCCCCATTTAGTTAATTAGTTAGATTTTTATTTAAACTGCTTTAGTATGAAAATACTAAAGCAGTTTTTTTGTTTCTTTTTTACTCACGTCATTTATATTTTAAACTAATGAGTTCGTGAATCTTCGATCTCAGCAATGAAAAAAAGATAAAAACTATTTCACTATAAGTTGATAAGTTTAGATAGATTAGAATACCCAAAAATCGTTAGTAGGCAAAGGTGCTTCAAAGGTCAGGGATTCATTAGAACCAGAAATTTTATAACTTAATTTCCATGCATGAAGGCAAATAGAACGTGGAACATATTCTTGATCTGAACCATATTTTTCATCTCCTATAATAGGAAGTCCAATGTTTGCTAATTGGGCTCTTATTTGATGGAAGCGACCCGTTTTTGGCTTAACTTCTAACAAATAACCAAAATCGTTTTTGTCGATCACTTTATAGGAAAGCATACAATTTAGAACGTCTTTTGTTTTTGATTGGACGATCTCTGCTCTTTTTTCTTTGTTATTTTTTACTAGAAAATTCACTAAATTTCCTTTGTTCTTTACGGGCTTGTTTTTAACGATTGCCAAATACGTTTTTTGAACCTTACGACTACTGAATAGATGATTAAACTCAACAAGAATACTTTTTTTCTTGGCAAGAATTAATACGCC
>JAHRWC010000330.1 GCA_019090365.1 Flavobacteriaceae bacterium | reverse complement strand
CTAAAACGCCTTCTTCATCAACAACCGGAATCGCCTCTAAATCGTATTTTTGCATTATTCTTGCCACCTCTTCATCTTCTGTAGCAACGGTTACATAATCTACCTTTGGTATGTAAATTTCACTAATATGTGTTTTAGTAGATGCTGTTAAAAGATCCTTTAATGAAAGACGTCCTTTTAGTTTTCCGTCTTTATCGGTTACATAAATGGAATGAACACGTGTTACATTTTCGGCTTGCCTTCTCATTTCTCTAACACAACCTGCAACGGTCCAAGTTTCTTTTACTTGTACCAATTCTTTTGCCATTAAGGCTCCAGCTGTATCTTCATCATAGGTTAATAATTCTGCAATGTCTGAAGCGTGTTCTTCGTCTTCAATTTTTTCAATTACTTTTTGTTGAATATGGTCATCGAGTTCTGCTACTACATCAGCAGCATCATCGGTATCCATTTCTTCAATTTCTTTGGCAATTTCTTTTGGTGAAAGGCGACTTAAGATTTTCTCTCTATCGTCTTCATCTAACTCCATTAAGGCTTCTGAAGTAATTTCGCTTTCTAAGGATTTAATAAGATACACTGCTTCTTCAGCTTTTAATTCCTCTAAAAGTTCAGCAATATCAGCAAAGTGAATATCATGCAAGACTTCCTTTAACGCATTCCTATCTTTCTTGGCAATTAATTGCTCAATGTTTTCAATGAAGGTTGTCGTTAGCTGAAATTGCATCGTTCTCTAATTTTTGAGTTAGCGATATAAATTGTGAAACCGAAAGTTGTTCGGGACGTTGCCCAAAGATAGTGTCTTCTTTTAACTTATCTGAAAGATTAAATACTTTTAAACTATTTCGGAGTGTTTTTCTTCTTTGCTGAAATGCAGTTTTTACTACTTTGAAAAAAAACTTCTCATCACATGGCAATGAATAATCTTCTTTTCTTCTTAATCGCAATACACCACTATCCACTTTTGGAGGTGGATTAAATACGCTTGGCGGTACTGTAAATAAATACTCTGCATCGTAAAAAGCTTGTACTAACACAGACATGATTCCGTAAGTTTTGTTTCCTTCTTTTTCACAAATACGCTTTGCTACTTCTTTTTGAAACATTCCTGTAAATTCTGGAATTTGATCACGCCATTCCAAAGTTCTAAAAACTATTTGGGTTGAAATATTATAAGGAAAGTTTCCTGTTATTGCATACGGTTCGCCATTGAAGAAGTCTCTTAAATCGAATTTTAAAAAATCAGCTGGAATAATTTGAAGGTTCTTATTAGGGTAATGTTCATTGAGATAAACAACAGATTCTTGATCTAATTCCATCGCAATTACTTCAATATTTTTTTCAATAAGGTATTTTGTTAAAACGCCCATTCCTGGACCTATTTCTAACACATTACTATATCCTTCTAAAGTAAGAGTGTCAACAATTTTTTTGGCAATACTTTCATCTTTTAAAAAATGCTGACCTAAATGCTTTTTGGCTCTTACAGACATCTATTTAAAAGTTACATTATACTCATCAATGATTTCTAATTCGGTTCTAAAAGCTAACATTTTATCTGAAAACTTTTTCAATCCATCACTTTTTAAACGATCTGCATCATTCTTATAATAATCGTCTAAAGCTTCTCTAGAAAAGGCTTTGTACTGAATAGCATACGTTATTCCTTCTTCCTCCTCAACCAAAACTTTGGTTAAACGAGCGTCTTTAAATTTTCCTGTTGCTAATACTTCAGGAATGTGATTCTTTATCCATTCTAACCATTCGTCATGAATCGATTCATCAACATTTACCGTTACATTATATATTATCATCATTAATTTCCTTGTTTTTTTATTGTTCAATTAAATCACCTCGTAACATCCTAAATCTCTTACGAGCTTCAATAAAATAAATACTATCTGCATAATTAAAAATAATTTGCTCGTAAAACTCTTTTGCTTTTGGGGATTGATCTAATTTATTCTCATATAATTTTGCCAATAAGAAATGAGCATCGTCAGCTAAAATATCTTCTTTATAAAACTGAATTAATTTTAAATACATTTCTTCCGCTTTATTAAAATTGCCAACATTCGTATAAAGTTTTCCTAATTTTAATAATGCCTCATCTTCAATTTTTTCTCCTTTGTGCTCTTTTAAAATACTGCTCAATATTTCTATTGCTTTTACTTCTTTTTTCTGAAGTGACAACAAATCTGCATTTGCATATTTCTTCAAAGCAGTTTGAGTAGAATCCTCTAAAGAATTATCTTTAATAATTAAACTCAATTGCATGGCATCATTTGCTATAAGTTGTGATGTTGATTTTTTCAGTACATCTAGTTGAACTTTTGACCATTCAAAATCTCCTTTATAATAACTTGTCTTCGCAACTTTAAATCGAGCTTCTTGGGCCAATTTATCTCCTTTTACTTTTTTCTGAATTTGAGAATAATAAATTAATGCCTGATTAAACTTTTCATCTAAAACCAAAATATCTGCTAATTTCATTTTAATTCTAGCCTCTTGAAAACGAGTAAAATTTTCTTTTAATAAGTTTTTTAAATTTTGAATTGCCTCATCTTTTTTCTCATACTGAAATGCTAAAAATTCATTATAATCCAATTGCAGTAAATAGGTTTCTTTGGTTCGCCCAAATTCGTCTAACAATTCATTATACTGTTTTTCAATTGATGGAAAATCATCTTTTGTAGCTTGTTTTAGAGCGATGGTCATTAAATACTGTTTGCCTTCTAAAATCACCGCTTTACTTTCAGCTTTTTCTATAATAAAATTTACAATTTTTTTAGCGCTTTTATAATCCTCATCATTAATTGCAATTAAAACTAATTCAACCATTCCGGTTAAGTCATTGTCTTCCATACGAGCATAAATCGCTTTTTCTTGAATAAATGCTTTATGATATTCTTTTTGCTGAATAAAAAGCCAGCTTAATAATTCATTAAACGTAATATGAGGTTGCTGCTGAAGTTTTTTTAGTAATGCTTTTTTAAGAATTAGATTCGCTTCATTTGAAGGGTCCTCATTGATATATAAACTGAAATTATGTTCTGCTGTACTTTTATAAATTGGTTTTGTTATGACAAGATCTAAATATTTAGTGAACATTTTTTCAATGTCACCTTGCTCTCCATAAATTCGTGCTAATTGTGAATTATAATCTATGTCTGAATTTAATACCATTGCTTTTTCATAAACAGCAACAGCTTTATCTAGTAAACTATATTTCTCAAATGTCTTTCCGATAGAATACGCATGATTTGAATTTACATTTAAATATTCAATAGCTTCATTATAATATATATCTGCTAATGAATCTTTATTTTGAAGTGCATAATTATAACCTAACTCAACCTTATATCCTGGTCTTTTTTGATTAGATTTTATCTTTTTAATCAATAAATTTTCAGCATCGCTATATCTTTCTAATTGCTGATTAGACTGAATCATTGCCAAAAAGAACTCGAATCGATGTGGACTTTTTTGATATAATTTAGTGTAGATACTTAAGGCTTTTTCATATTCACCTTGATCAAAATAATTTTTTGCCAACAATTCATTTTGAGCCCCAACAATTGGAGTAACAAATAATAGTAAGATGACAATGAATCTGCGCATGCGATAAAGATAGGGAATTGATTTCTTAATAAAATACCAAAAATAAAGCCGAAGTATTAAAATTAATAATTCGGCTTCAAGATTGTTTTATATTATTTTACGAAATCATATCAAACCCACAATAAGGAACCAACACTTTTGGTATTTTAATTCCTTCCGGAGTTTGGTAGTTTTCTAATATACCAGCTAAAACTCTTGGCAATGCTAATGAACTACCATTTAAGGTATGAACTAGTTTGTTTTTCTTGTTCTCATCTTTAAAACGAAGTTTTAAACGATTGGCTTGAAAAGTTTCAAAATTTGAAACTGATGAAATTTCTAACCAACGATCTTGAGCCGTAGAAAACACTTCGAAATCGTGTGTTAATGTAGCCGTAAACCCTAAATCTCCTCCACATAAACGAAGGATTCGATATGGTAATTCTAATTCACGTAAAATCTCTTTAATATGATCTACCATTCCATCAAAAGCAACATAACTATTATCT
>JAHRWC010000329.1 GCA_019090365.1 Flavobacteriaceae bacterium | reverse complement strand
CTGAAGAAAATTCAGGTTTCAATTTAGCATTTGAATAATGATGGTGAATTCAGTTAGAAAACCAAACTCTTTTTAAGTAGGTTTCAAAACTTGCCCAATCTGATGAAGTTTTATCTCCTTTAAAATCTGAATATACTTTTTCTAAAGCAGTTCTTATTTCTAGGTTATGTCGGTAATTTTGATCCCACATAATATCTCTACCAGACAATCCTGCTTGAGTTAAATAATACGCTAATTTTTGTTCTTTTAGCGTTAATTGATCCCATCCTCCAATTTCATAACGAAGTACTTTAATGTCAGCAAATTGCTCAACATTATAATTAAACTTTGTCTCTTCTACTTTTGTTTCGGTAGTTTCTGGTTCTTTATCTTTACTTTCTTCTTTACAAGAATACATTAAAAAAGTAACCATAAGCACACCAATTAAAAATTTGATTTTCATTTTCTTTATATTTTAATTTTTTGTGAACACAAATGTAAGAAATTAAATGAAGATTGTTTTTTACTCCTTTCCAATGCTTTAAAATCATAAATAGTCTTGTTTATTATCTTCAGCTTATAAATAAAAAAATTCAAAATTGATTATCTTAGCAACATAATTATAACATATGACTCCATGAAAATTCTAAAATATTTATTTTTCCTAATATTAATAATTGTTATTGGAGGTGCTATCTATTTTGGCACAAAAGAAAGCAAATACGACATTAAAGACACGTATAGCATCAATGCTCCTATTGACTTGATTTATAATAAAGTAAATGATTTTAAAGAATGGGAACATTGGGGGCCATGGAAAAAATCGGATTCTACTATAGTATTTAATTATGCTGAAAAAACTGTAGGGGAAGGAGGTTCATATTCTTGGACGGGTGAAATGGACGGTTCAATGAAAACCACGAAAGTTGTTGAAAACAAAGAAATTTTCCAGGATTTATCGCTTTTAACCCCTGGTGGAGAACGTAACCCAAAAGTATATTGGAGTTTTGAAGAAGAAAATGGAGCAACTAAAGTAACCTGGGGAATGACAGGAGAACACACATTAATGGATAAAGTATTTTATGCTTTTAGTGGGATGGATTTTGAAGGCGACATGCATAAAATGAATCTGGATGGGTTGAAGGGAATTGAAACTTCAGTTTTAGATGATATGAAACAATTTACTGTAGATGTTACAGGAATTTCAGATTACGGTGGAGGTTATTATTTATATCTAACTGCTTCTTCTAAAACAAGCGAACTAAGTTTAAAAATGGGTTCTATGTTTGGAGAAATTATGGGCTTTGTTCAACAAAATAATTTACAAACTGCAGGAATGCCTTTTACCATTTACAATCAGGTAAGTGAAGCAAATGGAACAGTAATTTTTTCAGCCGCTATTCCTGTAAAAGAAAATATCATCACTCCTGAAGGCAGTAATGTATTGTGTGGGTTTCAAGAACCTACAAGTGCTGTAAAAACTATTTTAAAAGGAAATTATACGAACCTTGGTGAAGCATATGAAAAAGCTAAAACGTATATCAAAGACCAACATTTAATCGTGGATACTTCTAAAGATATGTTTGAAATCTATGCCAATGATCCAGGTTTAGTTTCAAATCCAGCAGAATGGACTACAGAAGTTTATATTCCTGTATTTAAAGATTTACGAAGTAATAATCATCCAATTATTTCGCAACAATAATGAAACAATTGTTATTAGTCTTTTTAGGTGGAGGATTAGGGAGTTCTTTAAGATATTGGATAGGCACACATCTAAATAATTCTCAAGATGGAATTCCCTATGGAACATTTACAGCTAATATTTTAGGAAGTTTAATTATAGGAATTATTCTTGGGCTGGCTTTAAAAAACAATACTTTAAGTCAAAATACCATACTCTTTTTAGCAACAGGATTTTGTGGTGGATTTACCACTTTTTCGGCTTTTGCATATGAAAACCATATATTTCTTAAAGCAGGAGATTTTATGACATTTGCCATTTATACTTGTGCTAGTTTTATCTTAGGTTTTGCTGCTGTATTCTTCGGAATGTGGATAGTGAAAGTAATTTAATGATGCCCAAAATCTTTTACTCCAGCTTCAATTCGAACTAAAATATCATTTTCCTTTGGAGGAATTGGACAAGAATACCTTGCACTATACGCACAGTATGGATTATAAGCTAAATTGAAATTAATATATATAATTTCAGTAGTTGGAATATCTAATTCTATATAGCGACCTCCGCCATACGAGCCATCACCACTAGTTAAATCTGTAAAAGGAACAAATAAATACTCATCTTCAGGGTTTTCAACTTCACGCGTACTTTTATATAGATTGAGTGTTAAAAGCTCATCATCTATAGAAAAATGTGCCTCTCCATATTTTACATATTCTGGCAATCTACTCGTCGAAGTTTTCATTAAAAATGGCTTCTCATCTGGAGTTCTAACAAACGTAGCTTTTACATTGAATTTTAAATTTGCCGGATAAAACTCTAATCTTTTAAAAGAGATTAAATCTAAAGAATCTAAAATGGTAGTTTCTGGATTCGAAAACTTTTCGTTAGCTTCAGTTTGATACTCTTTTATAGCTTTTAATGCTTCAGATTTATCTTGACTAAACACGAGTGAAGTTATCAATACAAAGAAGAATAATACTTTTAATTTCATGAGTCTATATATTTTTTTTAGAAGGTCACATGCTGTTCGCTATTTGTGATTTCATTAAATGAAAAACTTTTTAGCATGCTCGTTTCATGAGTTTTTATTTTTAGTAAATATAATTAAAAACCTTCTGAACAAATTATTATAATCTCTAAATCATCCTCAATTCATTTTTTTTATTACTTTTGGACTTCAATAAATTCTATCATGAATACAACATCATGCATCTGTAAACAACAATCTGTCGTTTCTTACGAGAAATGCTGGCGATGTATGTATTGACTATAAAACTATAAATAATATCAATCTCAAAACGTCCGGCATTTATGTCGGACGTTTTATTTTTATACCTATCAACCAATGAAAAAACTATATACAAATTACCTAGCATCCTTTAGTGGCCTCTCCAAAGAAATTTGGTTTTTGGCACTGGTTACTTTTATAAATCGGGCAGGAACTATGATCTTGCCATTCTTGAGTCGTTACTTAAATGAAAACTTAGAATTTAGTCTTGAGGATGTAGGTATCATTCTTTCTTTCTTCGGAATTGGATCTCTAGTAGGCCATTATGTAGGAGGAAAATTAACCGATAAAATTGGATTCTATAATGTAATGATGCGGAGTTTACTCACCACTGGGTTTCTATTTATAGGCTTACAATTTGTTACAACATTTTGGGCTTTATGTATCAGCATATTCTTTATTATGAGTATTGCAGACATGTTTCGCCCTGCAATGTTTGTATCACTTAAAGCATATAGCAAACCAGAAAATCAGACACGTTCTTTAGCTTTAGTACGTTTAGCAATAAATCTAGGGTTCATATTTGGGCCTATGGTTGGAGGTCTATTGATAATTAAAAGTGGTTATGAAACACTTTTCTGGATAGATGGAATTACTTGTATTCTAGCTACGATTCTATTTGTTTTATTAGTGAAAAAGAAGCCATTATACAGCGAAGAAGAAAAAAAGGAAAAAGAAGTTTTAGATAAAAAATTTAGAATATTTAATGATACTCCATATCTAATATTTTTAGCTATTAGTTTCTTAATGGGAATGTTATTTATGCAACTATTTTTTACGATGCCTACCTATCATTTTAAGCAATTTGGATTATCTGAAGATTATACAGGATTTCTATTATTGTTAAATGGAGTGATCATTGTAATATTAGAAATGCCACTGGTACATTGGATAGAAAACAAAAAGTTTTCTCATACAAAATTGTTTGCTTATAGTTCATTCTTAATGGGATTGAGTTTTGCGTTATTGTTGTTTGATAGTTTTGCTGAAATGCTGATTATACATATGGTGATTATGACGATTGCTGAGATGATAGCATTTCCTTTCACCAATACATTTGCAATGAATAGAGCAAAAAAAGGGCAAGAAGGAACTTATATGGCTTGGTATTCTATTTCATTTTCATTTGCACATATATTGTGTCCTGTAGTGAGTTTTAAAATTATTGAATACTTTGGCTACGCTACCAATTGGGGAATAACAGCTATTTACGGATTTATAGCGATGCTTTTATCTGTTCTTTTATATCGAATGCTAAAAAAATCACCTAAATTTAAGCTGGCAAAAAATAATATAGACTCATGAAATATTTAATCGCTCTTGTTATTTTCTTCGGAATGGTTTCTTGTGGAAATCATTCCGAAGAAAAAAATACTTCAACAGAAATCGAAGAAGTTAAACCTCAAAAGGAATTTCCTGTATTAGATAGCTCTCGTTATAATGTAGGGTTTCTAATTATGGATGGCGTTTTTAATACTGAACTAACCGCACCTTTTGATATTTTTCAACATACAATATTCAGAAAAAATATAAAAGCAATGAATGTCTTTACTGTTGCTAATACAGATGATTATATCACCTCTTTTGAAGGAATGAAAATAATTCCAGATTATAATTATTTATCAGATTCAATTCCGAAGATTGATATTCTCGTAGTTCCTAGCGCAGAACATCATTTAGATTCAGACCTAGAAGATGAAGCCATGTTATCCTTTATAAAAAAAACGGATAGAGATGCTCAATTTGTAACTTCTCATTGCGATGGTGCTTTCGTTTTAGCGAAAGCTGGACTATTAAATGAATCGGTTTCAACAACATTTCCTAGCGATATTAACACTATGCGAACGATGTTTCCAACCTTGGATATAAGAAAAGAAGTACTTTTTGTTCATGATGGAAAATACATCACCTCAGCAGGTGGAGCAAAAAGTTTTGAAGCAGCATTATACCTCTGCGAATTCCTTTATGGTAAGGAAATTGCGCAAGAATTAGCAGGCGGTTTAGTGATTGATTGGAACTTAAATGAAATTCCTCATACAATAATTGAAAAGAAATAGTAAAATGAACGACTACTTACAAAGTATTATCAAACAATTTAACTATTATAAAAGCTTAGGAGAGAAAACATTTCATCAAATTCCAGATGAAAAGTTATTTTGGAAACCTAATAATGAAAGTAACAATATGGCAATTATTGTAAAACATATTTCAGGAAACATGTTGTCAAGATGGACCGATTTTTTAACTTCAGATGGAGAAAAAGAATGGAGAGATCGAGAAGATGAGTTCAACAATGATATTTCAACGAAAGAAGATTTATTATTGACATGGGAAAAAGGATGGACTTGTTTATTTGATTCTTTGAATAGTCTGACTTCTGAAGATCTTTCAAAAGAAATATACATTCGCAATATGGGGCATTCAGTGACTGAAGCCATCAATCGTCAATTATCGCATTATGCATATCATATAGGTCAAATTGTATTTTTAGGAAAGTTAATTTCTAATGAAAATTGGGAATCCTTATCAATTCCTAAAGGTGATTCTACTATTTACAACAAAGAGAAATTTAATAAACCGAAACGTAAAGAACATTTTACGGACGACTTGTAATATATTTACATTATGAATATTGAAAACATATGGTTTTTTGAAAAAGTAAATCTTTTTAATATGCTTTGTCCACATAAATTCAAAGCCTATAAAAACACGCATGATTTTAATAGCTATAAAAAACAAGAGTATATTTATTTTGAAGAAGATAGTGCCAATAAAGTCTATCTTATTGAAAAAGGAAAAGTAAAGATTGGTTATTATACGGAAGAAGGTGACGAAGTAATAAAAGCCATTCTCGCTAAAGGAGAATTGTTTGGAGAAAAAGCCATTCTAGGTGAAGAAAAAAGAGAGGAGTTTGCAAAATCTGTAGATAATAACACTTCCATATGTCCTGTTGATGTTGATACCATGCATGACCTTATGCGTGACAATAAACCTTTCAGTTTTAAAATTTATAAACTCATTGGTTTCCGAATAAAACGTTTAGAAAGAAGACTTGAACTTATCATGTTTAAGGATACTAAAACACGACTGTTAGAATTTTTAAATGAGCTTTGTCATGATTATGGTTATGATTGTGAAAAAACAGGAAATAAAATTATAAACCATCCCTATACACAAAAGGAAATTGCTTCTTTGATTGGTACTTCTAGACCCACTCTTAATATTTCATTAAATGAATTAAAAGAAGAAAATATCATCGATTTTAACCGAAATCAGATAACTATTTTTAAAAACATTGCTTAGTGTTAGCTAGCTAACATTTAAAGTTAACAACGTCATTTACATTTGTTCTATAATATAAAAAACAAATAAAATGATGATTAGAAAAATGTTTTTAGCCTTAACAGTTATAGGCTTAATAGCAACCTCATGTAGTAGTGATGATGATAATTCTCCAGCTACGGCAAATTTGACCTTAAATCTTAGCGGATTAGAAGAACTAGGAAGTGACTTTGTGTATGAAGGATGGATTATAGTTGATGGAAGTCCTGTTTCAACAGGTGTATTTACAAGCGTAACCTTTCCTCAATCTTTTAATGTAGATGCTGCTCAATTAGATGCTGCAACTACGTTTGTTCTTTCAATTGAACCTGCTGTAGATAATGATCCTGCTCCTGCTGCTACTAAAATATTAGCTGGAGATTTTTCAGGAAGCTCTGCTAGTGTAGGTTTAGCACCTGTAACAGCAAATGGTGATTTAAGCACTTCTTCAGGAACCTTCTTTTTAAGAACTCCAACTGATGAAGTTGCAGGTTCTGCAAACAATGGTAATGATCAAAACGGAATTTGGTTTGGTATTCCTGGAGCTCCTCCAGCTGCTGGATTAAATTTACCTGAATTAAATCCAGGATGGAAATACGAAGGTTGGGTAGTTGTAGATGGTGTTGGTCCATTAACTACAGGTACTTTTACTTCTTTAGATATGGTAGATGATTCAAATGATTTTAGTGGTACTGAAAACAATGTTGGGCCTCCAGTTCCAGGTGAAGATTTTTTTAATAACGCTCCATCAGGATTTACTTTCCCTTTAGATGTTAGAGGAAGAACGGTTGTTATATCTGTTGAGCCTTATCCAGATAATAGTCCAGCTCCTTTTGCAATCAAGCCTTTAGTTGGTGATGCAGGTCAAGAAACTGCTCCTTCAACACATTCACTTGGTGTGAACATTGCTTCATTCCCAACAGGAAGTGTAACGAGATAGAAAAAGAAAAAAATTGCTAAAAAGGTGTAGTTTTAAAAGACTATGCCTTTTTTATTTCACTTTAGTAATTGCTGCATTTTCAATAACATTAGACAATACAATTTGGGTTTTAGTTTCTCCGTAACTAATTAATTGATCGATAAATTTTTCTAAGTGTTTTTGATCTTTTAAAACAACTTCCATCACAATGTTTTCATTACCAGTAATGCGATAGCAATTAAGCACTTCCTTATACGTTTTTACTTTTTGTAAAAATGGCTTTAATTTTCCCATAAAAGCACGAATGGTAATAATTGCTTTTAGTTGATAACCTACGTCAAATGGAGAAACCACTGTTTTATAACCTGTAATAATTCCAAGGTCTTCCATTTTCTTAATTCTTTCTGAAACAGCTGGCGAACTAATCCCAACTTTTCTTCCAATTTCTGCATTCGATTGTCTAGCATGTTCCTGAAGACATTGTAAGATTTTCCAATTTAATAAATCAACACTCATTTTAAAGTAAATTACCTGTTTTATAAATATAATTAAAGTAAATATACATTTTTACCTTAATATCTAAAGTAAAATAACCTTAAAATGTAATTATTTTTACAATGCAAGAAAAAAGAAAAATGGGACCTCATACATCACATAACCTACCCTTATCTCCTATCCTCAAGAAGGCAATAGATATTTTTACGCTCTCACGTCATATTTCAGATAATTTAACATATGATTTAGCTCCCTTACGTAAAAATGGTAGTGAAGATCCAAACATATATTTTACAGGAGATATAGTTCAACAATCTAATTCACTTGCTCCAGAAATATTAAAAGCTGAAAGTAAAATTTTTTCTGAAGAAAAGCACAAACATGTTGAGTCCTTATCTCAATTAACAAATGTATTGTACGATAATTGCGAGCGTCTTGAAAACTCAAATTCAAAAGGAAAAGAGTTTTTACCTTTACTTCGAAATGAACTAAAGAAATTTAAAAAACTTCAACGTATTTGGATGTTGACTTTGTAATTGTTACAAACTACATATTCCTTCTATACTGCCCTCCTACTTCAAATAAAGAATTGGTAATTTGACCTAACGTACAACGTTTACAAACTTCCATAAGCGCTTCAAATATATTCTGATTTGAAACGGCTCTTTGTTGTAGATCATTTAATAATTCTTCAGCTTCTTTAGTATTTGAAGCATGAATATTCTCAATCACTTTAATTTGATATTGTTTTTCTTCTTCCGTAGCACGAATTACTTCTCTCGGCACAACTGTTGGAGATCCTTTACTACTTAAAAAAGTATTTACACCAATAATTGGAAATTCACCATTGTGTTTCAACGTTTCATAATACAAACTTTCTTCTTGTATTTTACTTCGTTGATACATTGTTTCCATTGCTCCAAGAACACCACCTCTTTCTGTGATTCGATCAAATTCTTCTAATACGGCTTCTTCAACTAAATCGGTTAACTCTTCAATAATGAAAGAACCTTGTATTGGATTTTCATTTTTAGCCAATCCTAATTCTTTATTGATAATTAACTGAATTGCCATTGCACGACGTACACTTTCTTCTGTTGGAGTTGTTATCGCTTCATCATACGCATTGGTATGTAACGAATTACAGTTATCGTAAATCGCATACAATGCTTGAAGTGTAGTACGAATGTCATTAAAGTCAATTTCCTGCGCATGTAAAGAACGTCCAGATGTCTGAATATGATACTTCAACATTTGAGCTCTTGCGTTTGCTCCATACTTTAACTTTAATGCTTTAGCCCAAATTTTTCTTGATACACGTCCGATTACTGAATATTCTGGATCGATACCATTACTAAAGAAAAACGAAAGGTTTGGACCAAATTTATTAATATCCATCCCTCTTGATAAATAATACTCAACGTATGTAAATCCATTAGCTAAAGTAAATGCTAATTGTGTAATTGGATTTGCACCCGCTTCAGCAATATGATATCCTGAAATAGATACTGAATAAAAATTTCTAACCTGTTTTTCTATAAAATATTCTTGTACATCTCCCATTAAACGTAAAGCAAATTCAGTAGAGAAGATACAAGTATTTTGCGCCTGATCTTCTTTTAGTATATCTGCTTGTACAGTACCTCTAACTTGCATTAGAGTTTCAAATTTAATTTTTGTGTAAATATCTTGAGGTAAAACTTCATCTCCTGTAACTCCTAGTAACATTAATCCAAGCCCGTCATTCCCTTCAGGAATTTCACCATTGTATTTTGGACGATCAATTCCTTTGGCTTTATAAATGGCTTTAATTTTAGCCTCTACCTCTTTTTCAAGGTTATTCTCTTTGATATATTTTTCACAATTCTGGTCGATGGCAGCATTCATAAAAAACCCTAACAACATTGGTGCAGGGCCATTAATTGTCATACTAACCGAAGTCATTGCGTGACTTAAATCGAATCCAGAATATAATTTTTTAGCATCATCTAAACAACAAATAGATACTCCTGCATTTCCAATTTTACCATAGATATCAGGTCGGTGATCTGGATCGTTACCGTATAATGTCACACTATCGAAAGCAGTTGATAAACGTTTTGCAGGTAATCCCATACTTACATAGTGGAAACGCCTGTTAGTACGCTCTGGCCCACCTTCTCCTGCAAACATTCTTGTTGGATCTTCACCTGTTCTTTTAAAAGGATATAATCCCGAAGCGAAAGGAAATTCACCAGGCACATTTTCTTGCAACACCCAACGTAATATATCTCCCCAAGCTTGGTATTTAGGCAAAGCTACTTTTGGAATTTGCATGTGAGATAATGACTCCGTATGCGTATCTATATTAATTTCTTTATCACGAACTTTAAATGTATAGACAGGTTGTTTATATCGGTTTACTTTTTCATCCCAT
>JAHRWC010000328.1 GCA_019090365.1 Flavobacteriaceae bacterium | reverse complement strand
TTCTCTTGATATAGTTCAATTGCACGGAGATGAAAATCCTGATTATTGTAAAAAATTAAAAGAAAAGAACATCAAAGTTATAAAAGCTTTTCAAATAGAAGATGGCTTTAATTTTTCAGAATTAAATGAATATGAAGACCAAGTTGATTATTTCCTATTCGACACAAAAAGCAAAGGGTATGGAGGTTCAGGCAAGAAATTCAATTGGAAAATCTTATCAAATTATTACAACAAAATTCCTTTCTTTTTAAGTGGAGGAATAAATGAAACAGATATTTCAGAAATAAAAAAATTAAAAACATTAAATATTGAAGCGATCGATATCAATAGCTGTTTTGAAATAAGCCCAGCATTAAAAAACACATCAAAAGTTTCATCATTTATAAAAAAAGTAAAAAATGAATTATAATGTAAACTCAGAAGGATATTATGGAGAATATGGCGGTGCATATATCCCAGAATTATTACATCCAAACGTTGAAGAATTAAAACTGAATTACTTAAAAATTATCCAGTCAGCTTCATTTCAAGATGAATTTAAAAGCTTATTAAGAGATTATGTAGGAAGGCCTACTCCACTATTTCATGCAAAAAGATTAAGTGAAAAATATGGTTTCCAAGTGTATTTAAAAAGAGAAGATTTAAATCATACTGGAGCTCATAAAGTAAACAATACACTCGGACAAATTTTATTAGCTGAAAAGCTAGGCAAAAAACGTATCATCGCTGAAACTGGAGCAGGTCAACATGGTGTTGCTACTGCAACAGTTTGCGCATTAAAAGGATTAGAATGCATTGTGTATATGGGAGCAAAAGATATCGAACGTCAAGCTCCAAATGTAGAACGAATGAAAATGCTTGGTGCTAAAGTAGTTCCTGTTCATAGCGGAAGTAAAACTCTTAAAGATGCCACCAACGAAGCAATAAGAGATTGGATAAATCATCCAGAAGATACACATTATATTATTGGATCTGTAGTAGGTCCTCATCCATATCCAGACATGGTGGCGATATTTCAGTCTGTAATTAGCGAGGAAATTAAAAAGCAAATTGATGGTGATCCCGATTATATTATTGCTTGTGTTGGTGGAGGTAGTAATGCAATGGGAGCTTTTTATCATTATTTAGATAACAAGGTTGTAAAGTTAATTGGAGTTGAAGCTGCTGGTGAAGGAGTTGAGACCAATAAAACTGCAGCGACTATTGCATTAGGACAACCTGGTGTTTTACATGCAAGTTATTCGTATTTAATTCAAGATGAATATGGGCAAATTATAGAACCACATAGTATTTCGGCTGGATTAGATTATCCTGGTATTGGTCCGGCACATTCACATTATAATGACATTAAACGTGTTAAATACGATAGTGTTACTGATAATGAAGCATTAGAAGCTGGATTAGAATTAAGCAAATTGGAAGGTATAATTCCTGCATTAGAAAGTGCTCATGCTCTTGCTTATCTAAAAAAAATGAATGCCAAACCTCATGAAAAAGTAATCATAAATTTAAGTGGTAGGGGGGATAAAGATTTAAATACTTATATACAATTTACAAATAATAAGAATCATGAATAAACTTAGAGAAGTGTTTAAAATTAATAAGGAAAGTATTGTCTCTATTTATTTTTCAGCAGGATATCCAAATTTAAATAGTACAACAAAAATTATTAAAAACTTAGCTGAAAATGGAGCCGATTTTATTGAAGTTGGTATTCCTTTTAGTGATCCTTTAGCTGATGGTCCCACCATTCAAGAAAGTGGTTCTATTGCATTAAAAAACGGTATGAATCTATCCCTTTTATTTGATCAATTAAGTGAAATAAAGGAATCAAATTCAGTTCCATTAATAATGATGGGCTATTGGAATTCTATATTACAATTTGGAGTTGAAAAATTTCTTATCTCATGTAAAAATGTTGGAATCGCTGGAGCTATCTTACCTGATTTACCATTGGAAGTGTATGAAAGAAAATATAAAGATCTATTTGAAAAATATGAAATTCCATTTATATTTTTAATCAGCCCTCAAACTTCAGAAGAAAGAATTAAAAAAATTGATCAACTAAGTAATGGATTTATTTATGCGGTTTCCTCTTCAAGTACTACAGGAAATAAAAATGGTATTGAAAGTGCTGAACCTTACTTAAAGCGAATACAATCATATCAATTAAAAAGTCCATTAGTAACAGGATTCAATATTAAAACTAAAAAAGATGTTGTCTTTGCGACACAATTTACCAATGGAGTTGTGATTGGTAGTGCTTTTATTAATGCTTTAAAAAAGAATGCTTCCTTAGAGGAAAATATTACGGAGTTTATGTCTGAATACAAATAAAAAAAGCTCCCATTTTGGGAGCTTTTTGATAATATATTTTGGTGGCTTATTCTTTTGCCGCTAAATAACGTTCAGCATCTAATGCAGCCATACATCCTGTTCCTGCAGCAGTTACTGCTTGGCGGTACACATGGTCTGCAGCATCACCAGAAACAAATACTCCTCCAACATTAGTTTTAGAAGTACCTGGTTCGTTTATAATATAACCTGTTTCATCTAAGGTAAGATAATCTTTAAAGATTCCTGTGTTTGGTTGATGACCTATCGCTACAAAAAATCCAGTAGATGGAATATCTGTAATATCTCCAGAAACATTGTTTTTAACTTTAACACCCGTTACCACTTGGCCATCTCCTAATACCTCTTCTGTTTCAGTATTAAAAAGAATTTCTATGTTCTCTGTATTTTTAACTCTAGCAGCCATAATTTTAGAAGCTCTAAATTCATCACGACGTACTAGCATAGTAACTTTTTTACATAATTTTGAAAGATAATGAGCTTCCTCACAAGCTGAATCACCAGCGCCTACTATCACCACTTCATGACCTCTATAAAAGAAACCATCACAAACAGCACATGCAGACACTCCACCTCCAAGCTTTAAATATTTTTGTTCAGAATCTAATCCTAAGTATTTTGCTGAAGCACCTGTAGAAATAACAACAGTCTCACAATGAATTTCTTTGGTTTCATTCACCCAAACTTTATGAACATCGCCAGAAAAATCTACCTTGGTAATCCAACCATCTCTAACATCTGTTTCGAATCTTTCTGCTTGTTTTTGTAACTCAATCATCATTGCAGGTCCAGTAATTCCGTCTGGATAACCAGGAAAATTTTCAACTTCATTGGTAGTTGTTAATTGACCTCCAGGTTGAGTTCCTTGATATAATACTGGGCTCATATTTGCTCTTGCAGCATAAATTGCAGCTGTATAACCAGCAGGCCCTGAACCTATAATAAGGCATTTTACTTTTTCAATAGTATCTGACATAGTTTTAACTTCTTTTTTTTTCAGAATGTAAAAGTAGCAAGTTTAGTTAAAACCTTACAGTTTTTTTCAGAAGATTTAATTTACTTCTTTTTAATCTTCGGAAAAAACCGTCCAACACTGTTCTTATAAGTTTTATAATTTGAATATTCTTTAACTAACCTCTCTTCTTCAATTCTAGATTTTAAGTAAAAACTTAACCCTAAAACCAACGTCACAACTAAATTCAATCCAGATCCCATTATTGCTGAACTTGCAAGAAAAACTATAAAAACACCCGTATATATTGGGTTTCTAATATATTTATAAATTCCTAAACCAAACATAGTTTTGCGCTTTCTTGAAGTATTTGAAGGAAATGACGAATTTGGCTCAGCTAAACCAATTATACCAAAGGTTATTATACTGTCTCTTATACACATCTGAC
>JAHRWC010000327.1 GCA_019090365.1 Flavobacteriaceae bacterium | reverse complement strand
TTCTAAACTTCTCTTCAGCGCCATTTCTATATACATCATCCATGTGGTGTAGTTTGTCTGGATGGTATTTTTTTACCATAGTTCGGTAGGCTTTTTTAACCTCAGAGTCTGTTGCGGTTTTTTCAATTTCAAGAATCTTATAAGCACTTTCTGGATTATTAAAAAACATGGCTTTAATGCTTTCAAAATCTCTAAAATTGATTCCTAAATAAGTAGATATATTATGAATTTCAGTTACTTCAGCTTTACTAACACTTCCATCTGCTTTTGCTATACTGAATAGAAAATGAAGCATTTGTAATCTAGATTCATATCGCATTTTTTGACGCAATAACGAACAGATATTAGACGCTGAAATTTGTCGTTTATTGATGACCTCATTAAAAACTTTAAAAGTTGCATTGGCTCTTTCTTTACCATAAGATTGCACAAAATACTTTCGTACATAATCTAATTCTACCTGACTTACATTACCATCTGCTTTAATAACCAAAGAAGCTAATGACAGTAAATTTAGTTCGAAATCGGCAGGAGAAACGTCTTTTCTTTGTTGTGTGAAAACAGTTTTAAAATTACCTCCTTGTTTTGGGTTTTTATTTCTAAAGTTTTCAATTACACTTCCTAATAAGAAACCAACAATAGCTCCTGGAAACCTAAAAAATGAATACCCTAATATTGCAGCTAACCAACGAAACATATATAAATTTAATGTTTTAAAATACCGAACAAAGATAAATACAATTCTGTTTTAACAATTAATTGGATTCATAATTTATAATTCGGAACAGTTATTGGTTATATTTGCACAATAAATGTTACACAATTAAATACTAAATATTATGTATCCACCAGAGTTGATAAAACCTATGAGAGAAGACCTTACGAATATAGGCTTCTCAGAATTATATACTTCAGATGACGTAAAAAATGCTTTAGAAAAAGAAGGAACTACTTTAGTGGTAGTGAATTCTGTTTGTGGTTGTGCAGCTGCCAACGCAAGACCTGGAGCTGCTATGTCATTAAATAATGACAAAAAGCCAGACCAATTAGTGACTGTTTTTGCAGGAGTTGATAGAGATGCAGTAGATGCTGCTCGTGAGCAAATGATTCCATTTCCTCCAAGTTCACCTTCTATGGCATTATTTAAAAATGGCGAATTAGTTCATATGTTAGAGCGTCACCATATTGAGGGAAGACCAGCAGATATGATTGCTGACAACCTAAAAGATGCTTATAACGATCATTGTTAAAAAAGATCTGAATATCTAATAAAAAAGTCCTCACAATAAATGAGGACTTTTTTTATCTTTAACCTCAATGAAAAAAGTAGCACATTTTCTTTCCTATCCGTTCTCCATTCTTTTTTACTTATTGTTTGGGTTGAACCTTGTGATATTTCATGCGATACAATGGATATGCTTTAATATTTTTGGGTATCAAGCACATAAAAAAAGTGTCGATTATTTAAATTTAGGCATCTTAGTATGTTTAAAAGTTCTTGGTACAACTTTTCAATTTAAAGTGCCAAAAATACTTCCTAAAGATGTGCCATTAATTATAGTTTCTAACCATCAAAGTTTATGGGATATTCCGCCGATAATATGGTTTTTAAGAAAGTTTCACCCTAAGTTTATTTCAAAAAAAGAATTAGGTAAAGGAATACCTTCAGTTTCGTATAATTTACGTCATGGAGGTTCTGTTTTAATTGATAGAAAAAATGCAAAACAGGCAATTAGCCAAATGATTTCTTTTTCAGAATATTTAAACGAACATAATCGAAGTGGAGTTATTTTTCCTGAAGGAACTAGAAGTAGAACTGGTACACCTAAAAAGTTTCATCGGAAAGGGCTTCAAACCCTATTTACAAATCTTCCTGAAGCTTATGTGCTTCCTATAACAATTAACAACTCATGGAAATTGCAAAGATATGGTATGTTTCCTATGCCTATCGGAGTGAAAATTAAATTTGAATTACATCCTGTTATAAAAGTTTCAGAATATAAAATTGAAGAATTAATCAATGAAGTTGAAACAATTATTACCTCTAAGATCATTACTGAATGAACCATCATAATATAATTGAACATACCATTGCTTTTGTAAAAAAAGAACTAGAAAATGCAGAAGGTGGTCATGATTGGTTTCATATTGAAAGAGTGTATAAAAATACTTTATTGATTTCAAAAACTGAAAAAGTAGATCTCTTAATCGTTTCTTTAGGTGCTTTATTACATGATATTGCAGACTCAAAATTTCATAATGGTGATGAAACTGTGGGGCCAAGAAAAGCAAAAGCATTTTTAGAAAAGGAAAATGTTTCCTCTGAAGTAATTCAACATGTAATAGATATCATTGAAAACATTTCATTTAAAGGAGGAAATAAGGTTCAGAAATTTACTTCAAAAGAATTGGATGTGGTACAGGATGCAGATCGATTAGATGCGATAGGCGCAATTGGAATTGCTCGATGTTTTAATTATGGTGGATTTAAAAACAGGAAGTTATACGATCCTGAAATAGCCCCTAAATTAGAAATGTCTCCTGAAGAATATAAAGCTTCTAATGCACCAACAATTAATCATTTCTATGAAAAATTATTGCTGTTAAAAGATAAAATGAATACTGACTCAGGGAAAAAAATTGCATTAAAAAGACATCAATATATGACTGAATTTTTAACGCAATTCTATGGTGAATGGGAAGGGGATTTATAAGGTTTTGTTACTGAGATATTTTTACTAACAAAGGTTTATCATCTGTTTCAGCTTCTAACAATAAACTATTGTCATTTAACAATATCCCAAACCTTACCTCTAATGTGATGTCTTTAAGTCCTTTATTATTTAAATTAGTATAGTTAATTTCTCCCTTTTCATTTATTGAAATCATAAATGGAATATTATTAGACTTACTAAATCTAAATTCAAAATCATTCTCATTATCTCCAATTTGTTTAAGCTCTTCTTCGGCATTTATGAAAAAATAGCTCGATTTATTAGAGTTTAAACGAGAAAAAGATACATAAGGAATGTTATAAATACTCCATGC
>JAHRWC010000326.1 GCA_019090365.1 Flavobacteriaceae bacterium | reverse complement strand
TACGAGTATTTTTTTCTTCATCATCTTATGCTGTTAACTTATTAAGTAGTGAAACCATTGCGTTTTCAATAGTTGTATAAGGCAATTTATCTTTACTAAGGTATAAAAATAATAACGTAAAGTTTTGATCCTTATCTGTAATTAACAATTGTTTATGAAGTCGATACGCTTCTCGTAATTGTCTTTTTATTCGATTTCTATCTACTGCATTTTTAAAATTTCTTTTAGGAACTGCAAAAGTTGCTTGTGAATTTTCAATAGATTCAGATGGAAGATAAAAAACTTTAACTGGAAACGTTCTCACAGATTGACCTTCTGTAAAAAGAAGCTCAATCGCTTTTCTACTTTTAAGTTTTTCGGAAGAAGGAAATTTAAAATTCATCGAAGTAAATGTAATGAATATTAAAAAATAAAAGATGCAAATTATTTAACTGCTTTTACTTTTTTATAAACTTCTTAGTGAATGTATTTCCCTCTATATTAATCTGCACAAAATAAAGCCCTTTAGGAAGTTCTGAAACATTTATAGAACTATTTGATGTCTCTTTAATTAGACTCCCATTTACAGCATGAACACGAACCAAATTGACTGTAATCAAACTTTCAATAGTTAAAATATCTCGAACTGGGTTTGGGAAAAGCGCAATTGAATTCTTGTTAAAATCTTCTATAGCAAATGAACAGAATTCATTAAAACTAGTCCAATCATCTATACACCAGTAATTATCATCACAATTTTGATTGTTAGCATAATTTACATCATCTACTTGAATACAAATGAGGTTTGGATTATCTGTAGTAATTAAAGAAGATAAATTAATATTGTTTCCATTATTAATATACAAACTTGATAATTGGTTTGTACTACACCAAAGCCTTAAAAGATTCTGGTTTTGACTTACATCTAAATTAGTTATTTGATTTGATTGACAATATAAATTTAAAAGATTCTGATTCTGACTTACATCTAAACTTGTTAATTGATTTGAATAGCATTCAAGATGTTGAAGATTTATATTTTGTGTAACATTTAATTCTGTTAAATTATTATTGATACAGTTTAACCATTCAAGATTAATAAAATATTCTATTCCTTCTAATGAATCAATTTCTCTTTCATTAACAAGCAACCACAATACTGCTTCAGCTTCACTTTCTTGAATCTCACCATCATCATTGGTGTCTACATCACTATCTGGAAAACCATCTTCATTAGTATCTACACAATGAACATTGACTAACGTATTTTTAAAATTAGCATCTGGTATATCAACAATTTGTGCTTGGCTAAAAACACTACATAAAAGTAGCGTAATAAAATAAAAATCTTTCATCTTCAATACATTTAAAAACATATTAAAGTTAAAGAAATTAAATTAACTATAATATATCATTATACAGGCTGTAAATTATTAAATGGCTTTTCAGGAAACTCAATCTCAATAGTATCACCAACTCGAATGTTACCTCCTTGTAATACAATACTCATAATTCCAGCTTTTCTAATGATATTACCTTGCTCGTCTTTATCTAACACAGCCTTCAATAAATTTTCATTAATTCTATTTAATTGACTACAAGGATTTCGTAATCCAGTAATTTGAATTATAGTTTCTGGTCCTATTTTCAAAATAGTATTTAGTGGAAGGTTAATTAAATCGATTCCTGAAGTGGTGATGTTCTCTCCCATTTCTCCAGCTTTTACTTCAATTCCTTTATGAGCGAGTTCTGCAAAAAGTTCTGAAGGCATTAAATGAACCTGACGAATATTAGGCGTGGTTGGATCTTTCGCTACTCTAGAACGATGTTTCACAGTGAGTCCTTGATGTGCATCACCTTCAACCCCTAAGCCTTTTAATAAGGTAATCTGATTTTCATTTTTCTTAATTAATGTATGTGTAGGACTTTTACTTACTGCTTCAACTTTCATTATTTTTAATTTTCTAGTTCCTGAATTATTTCGTCAAATAATCGTTTTACTTGTACATCCCCAAAACCATAAATAGCTTCTCTTTTACAAAACTCCCTAAATACAGGTCCGAATTCTTTTGTATCTAATTCCGTAATTATTGATTTAATAGATTTTTTAGGTCTTTCAAATTCAAAACTTTCTTGTAATGCTTTTACTGCTGGCAAAATAAATGGGTATCTTTCTTGTAATTTTTCTGAAAGTTGTATCATTTCTGAAATATTTTCTTTTTGAAAGAACTTCCATAATTCACCTATTTCAATAACGTCATTAATCCTAATCTTATTTTTATAAGCATCTTGTAATTCTAATTGATTCATACCTCCAAAACCATATTGATGAGAAGTAATAGGTCGAATTAAATATAACGGAGCTTCAATTTTATGTTCTAAAATATAATGAATCACGAACCAAAAATTTACTTGACAAAACAGATCATCTTCAAACCAAAGATTAATTTCTGAATGACTTGCATTGCTTTTTATTTTTTCAAATTCTGAAACAGTTTTAGCGTAATAATCTACCTCAGCATCATCAAATGTTTCATTGATAAACTTGGCTCTACTTTTAAATATTTCATCTGAAGTATTTCCTTGGACAGAACCATCGACCATACATTCACGAGCTACAATTATTTCGCCTTTTATTTCTGATGGAAATTGTTCTTTCAAAGAATCTCCATTAAGAACATGTATATTATTTAAGGGTGAATACAATTGAACTGTATCGTATTCAGAAAGTTGTAATTCTTTTTCAAAATAAAGTCCTAATTTATTTAGTAGTGCAATGGAATGAATATTATTGGCATTAGTAATTCCAACAATTTTATTAATGCCTAAGGAGTTTTTAGCATAATCCATTGTTGCCTGAGCAGCTTCAAAAGCATATCCTTTTTTTTCAAATTCAGGTAAAAGTGCAAATCCTATATCAATATCATCTAACGAATCTCTATTGACCAATCCACACATTCCAATTGGTACGCTTTCATTTAAAGTTTCTACCATCCATAAGCCAAAACCATTTTCAGAATAACTTTTCATCAAATTATTCTTTAAAAATTGCTTAGCATCAGCAACTGAATGAACATTTCTATCGCCTATAAAATTTAACCAACTTTGAGTATTTACTAGTTTTAAAACAAAAGGAGCATCCTTTAATGTATATTCTCGTAAAAGAAGTCTATCCGTTTCAAATATTTTTATTGAGTTCATATTGGGGTAAAAAAAATTACGTCTAACAATGCCATGAAAGTTAGACGTAATTTAATAAGATTATAAAATTTATTTTATAATG
>JAHRWC010000020.1 GCA_019090365.1 Flavobacteriaceae bacterium | reverse complement strand
TATTCTTTTCTAATTGATTTTAATTGTTCTCTCGCATAAAACAGCCTTGATTTAACCGTTCCTTTCGAAATTTTTAATAACGTGCTTATTTCTTGTAAGCCATACGATTCTACATAAAACAGTTTAATGACTTGTTGTTGTTCTTCGGAAAGATTTGTAATCGCCTTTTTTAATCTTTCTTTTAATAGTTGGTCTTCAGAAACATCAACTTCCGTTTGTGAGTCGTCTCCATCTGAAACAAAAGATTGCTTTTTTTCAAGTGTCCGTTTGTTTTTTCTGAACCAATCGATCGATTTCCGGTTGACGATTGAAATTCCCCAAGCACCAAATTTTTCGGGAGTTTCCAACCCATCAATTTTTTTCATGATGACAATCCAAGCATCTTGCGCAATGTCTTTTGCAAGGTCACTGTCTTTAGTATATCGATACGCTTGATTGCAAAAGGCAGCATGCCATCGTTTTACTAACAAAGCCATTGCGCTTTGATGACCGTTTCGATACTGTTCGATTAACCAAGAATCTTTTATTTTATTCGATTGCTTCATGCGACTTTCTATACTATAGACGAAGAATTTGTAAAGCGGTTCATTTTTTAGGAAGTTTCTTAAAGGTACTCATTTGACAACAAACATATTTTAGACCGCCCTAGGAAAAGAATTCGTGAAATGTGAAGTGAAATTAGCGAGAAATTTTAATCTGTTGAAACTGTATAAAAAAGGTAGATCACCATGAGGAAACTTCTTTTTCGTAAGCATATAGACTTCTTTTCGTTAAAAATTTTTGAAGCCTTGGAAAAAATTTAGGAAAGAATTCTGTTTTTCAACTTTTATAAAATAGTTGAAAAATGCCTATCGAGAAAGTGCCTTTTCTTTTGGTTCGATTTCTTTGGGCAAGCAAAGAAAATGAACATAAAAAATAAAAATCCATTATCACTTACAGGTTAAGAGCACTATTATTATTTTTGCCCCATGGGAAAAAGAAGAACGAACAGAGTCATTCTAGAAGATTTAGATGTAATTGATGCAGGTGCCAAAGGAAAAGCAATTGCAAAAGCTCCTGACGGACGAGTAGTATTTATAAGCAATGCAGTGCCTGGAGATGTTGCAACGGTACAAACCACGAAGAAACGTAAAAGTTTTTTTGAAGGAAATGCGATCTCTTTTTCTAAACTTTCAGACAAACGTGTAGAACCAGCATGTGAGTTTTTTGGAACCTGTGGTGGTTGCAAATGGCAACACATGGGCTACGAACATCAATTGTTTTACAAGCAGAAAGAAGTTGAGAATAATTTAAAACGTTTGGGTAAAATTGAAATGCCAGCACCTTTACCGATTATAGGTTCTAAAGAACAATTCTTTTACCGCAATAAAATGGAATTCTCTTTTAGTGACAGCAAATGGTTAACGCTAGATCAGATTAAAAGCGATGAAGTGATCGAAAACCGAAATGCTTTAGGTTTTCATATTCCAGGTATGTGGGATAAAATATTAGACATCGACAAATGTCACTTACAACGTGACCCAAGTAATGCGATTCGAAATTTCGTAAAACAAAAAGGAGAAGAATTAAACCTTGCGTTTTATAATGCTAGAAAGCAAGAAGGATTTTTAAGAACTTTAATGTTACGTACTTCAAGTACTGGCGATGTGATGGTTTTGGTTCAGTTTTTTCATGAAGATGTAAAAAATCGCACACTTCTTTTAGATGCAGTTGCTTCAGAGTTTCCTGAAATCACTTCTTTGTTATATGTAATTAATTCCAAAGGAAATGACACCTTATACGATCAAGAAATTCATTGTTATAAAGGCGAAGATCATATTTTTGAAGAAATGGAAGGTTTGCGTTTTAAAATAAATGCCAAGTCTTTTTATCAGACTAATTCAGAACAAGCTTTTGAATTATATAAAGTAACCCGTGATTTTGCAGGATTAACTGGAAATGAATTGGTATACGATTTATATACAGGAACTGGTACTATCGCTCAGTTTGTGGCTAAAAAAGCAAAAAGAGTGATTGGTGTGGAAGCCATTCCAGATGCGATTGAAGCAGCCAAAGAAAACGCACAATTAAACAACATCGATAACGTTGAGTTTTATGTAGGTGATATGAAGAAAGTATTTAATCAATCTTTTATCGATCAACACGGTCAGCCAGATGTGGTAATTACAGATCCTCCTAGAGATGGAATGCATAAAGATGTTGTGGAACAATTAGTGAATCTTGGTGCAAATAAAATTGTGTATGTAAGTTGTAATAGTGCAACACAGGCGAGAGACCTTGCTTTGTTAGATGAAACGTATAAAGTTGTAAAATCGCAAGCAGTTGATATGTTTCCACAGACTTATCATGTAGAAAATGTTGTACTTTTGGAAAAAAGATAAAATCTCAGACGAGCATATATGTTAAAGAAACTTTTATTTTTAATTGCCCTTATAATCGCAGCAAATAGTTGTACTAGAGATGATTTATGCTCTGAGGCTACACAGAAAACTTCTAAACTTGTCATTGCTTTTAAAAATTTCAATAATCCTTTAGAAGATAGAACTGTTAGTAACTTGACAATTATTTCTGATTTAGGAGAAGTAACTGTAGTTGATAATGAATCTATTGATTCTGTTAATGTTCCTTTGAATACAGGAGCTGATCTAACCTCATTCCGATTTATAAAATATAGTGATGACGAAGAACTTATTAACCCAGATACTATAAGTTTTAATTACCAACGTGTAGATGAATACATTAATAGGGCTTGTTCATTTAAAACTGTTTTTTTTGATTTAAATGCAGCTGTAGTTTCAGAAGATAATAATAACAATTGGATTCGTTCCGTAGAAATAATAAATGACACCATTGAAAATGAAGATGAAGCACATATTACTATTTATCATTAGTATTACTTTCGCTTCGTCATTTTCAGTAATGGCGCAAGAAGAAAGCACACCTGTAAACTACACAATTGCAAGAACCGAAAAATATGGTTTGCGTATTGGTGCTGATTTAGCGAAACCTATTCGCTCTTTTTTTGAAGATGATTATTCTGGGTTTGAAGTGATGGCAGACTTTAGAGTTTCAAAAAAGTTTTATGCTGCTATCGAACTTGGTAATGAATCTAAAGATCGTTTAGAAGAAAACTTAAAATCATCAGCTAGCGGAAGTTATGCAAAAGTTGGATTCAACTTTAACGCCTATAACAACTGGCTAGGAATGAACAATGAAATTTCTGCTGGATTACGTTATGGATTCTCTACTTTTAAACAAGAATTATTGGGCTATGCTGTGTATACTGAAGACAACACTTTTCCTAATACTTTTAATGAAAACCCAATAGAATATAAAGGACTTACAGCACATTGGGCAGAGGTTATTATGAGTATTAAAACTGAAGTTTACACTAATTTATACCTTTCAATTAACCTTCAATTGAAGCGTAAAGTATCTGAAGACCTTCCTGAAAATTTCAGTAATTTATTTATTCCTGGTTTCAATAGAACTTATGATTTTAGTGAGTTTGGTGTTGGGTATGGATATACACTCTCGTATTTGATCCCTCTTTTCAAGAAATAATAGAAAATACACATCTCTTCATTATTGAATAGTATTTGTATATTTGAAATTCAGCATGTTATTTTACTAACCACAATAACTATTTTGCATGATTTCAAAATTACATTCATTTCTACACAAACCAATTAGTGCCTCTATCGTTAGTCTTTATAGAATTATCTTTGGATGCTTTATGATTTTTTTAATGATAAAGTATATGAGAATAGATTATGTGGTTCAATTTATGACAGGGCCTGAAATTTTATTTCCTTATCAGGATGCATACTTTTTAAAACCATTTTCAGTAAGTGCATTAAAGTTTCTTAATACTGGACTGCTTATATCAGTTATACTTATTGCATTGGGAATAATGTACAGGTATGCAATGATTTATTTTTTTATAGTCTTTACCTATTTCACTTTTATAGACAAAACGTTATTCAATAACCACCTGTATTTAATTTCATTAATCTCATTAGTAATGATTTTTATGAATGC
>JAHRWC010000325.1 GCA_019090365.1 Flavobacteriaceae bacterium | reverse complement strand
TAGGTGAGGGCGAAGTAATTTTGTTGTTGCATGGAATTCCTACTTCAGGTTGGCTGTATCGAAAAATAATCTCTTTAATATCTGAAAAAGGGTATCGAGTGATAGCTCCAGACATGTTAGGGTTTGGGAATAGTGATTCGCCAAAAGGCTATGAAATTTATTCCGAAGAAAACCACGCACAAAGAATTTTAGATTTGATGGATTCTTTACAAATTAAAAGTTGGATGCATGTAATGCACGATGCTGGAGGTTTATGGACCTGGGAATTATTCAAAAAACAACCGCATCGTATTTCTAAACTAATTATGCTAAACACGATTATTTATGAACAAGGTTTTGTGCCTCCCATGCGATTTAAAAAAGGGGTGATTGCAAAAATTGCCATGTGGGCATATAAAAATGGTGTTACAACTAACCTTATGCTTTCGGGTTTGTTTAAATCGGGATTGACAAAAAATACCTTATCTAATCCTGAGATTGAAGGCTACAAAACACCATTCTTAGAAGGCAAAACAAATGGGATGTATTATTTCTTCACTCAGACCTGTGAGAACTTACCGGATTATTCAAACGTATTGAAAAATTTATCAATTCCAATTGCTGTTATTTGGGGGAAAAACGATTCATTTTTAAAGTGGGAACCTCAAAGAGAACGCGTAATTTTAGATGCTAATATTTCTGAAAAAAACATACATTTACTAGATGCAAAACATTTTATTCAGGAAGAAAAACCAGAGGAAATTGCTCAAATCATTCTTGACTTTATTGCTTAATTTTATTCTTTAAGATCCTTTACCTTCATTTGTAAACTTACCGTATTATTCCAATGATTTTCATCGATTGAGTAAGCGATTTTAAAAGGTTGTTTGTTTTTTATTAGTTCTATTTTATCGCCAAGATTAAAACCAATTCCTGAAATTTTTCCTTCTCCATACTGATTAACAGTTAATTTTAAATGCTTGTCGTCTTCGCCAACACATTTTCCGTAGCCAATATCTTTAACATCTTGCGACATAAAAACTGGAGACATATTTCCAGGGCCAAACGGCGCAAATTGTTTTAAAATACGAAAGAATTTTGGTGTGATTTCTGAAAGATTGAGTTGTGTGTTTATCTTAAGTTCGGGAGTAAGTAATTTAGGATCGATGGTTTCCTTGACCACTTTTTCAAATTGAGCTTTAAAGCCTTCATAATCTTTTTCAAGCAAGGTTAGTCCAGCAGCATACTTATGGCCTCCAAACTGTTCGATAAATTCAGAACATTGCTCTAAAGCATTATACACATCAAACCCTTTTACACTTCTCGCAGAGGCAGCAAGACGATCCCCACTTTTTGTAAACACTAAAGTAGGACGATAATAAGTTTCAGTCAATCGAGATGCTACAATTCCAATTACACCTTTATGCCATTTTTCATCATACACAACAGTTGTAAAACGATCTTTTTCTTTATTATTTTTAATTTGAGCAAGCGCTTCAATAGTGATGCTTTTATCTGCTTCACGACGATCTAAATTATAGGTTTCTATTTCAGCAGCATAGGTTTCAGCTAAATTGATATCCATTTCAGAAAGTAAAGTCACAGCATGATTTCCATGTTTCATTCTACCTGCCGCATTAATTCGAGGAGCAATAATAAAAACAACATCAGTGATGGTAAGAATGTTTTTTTTCACCTGATTCAAGATTGCTTTAAATCCCGGTCTTGGTAGTGTATTAATTACAGTTAAACCGTGATAGGCTAAAATTCTATTTTCTCCAGTAATAGGAACAATATCTGCTCCAATAGCAGTCGCAACTAAATCAAGATAAATTAATAAATCTTCTATCTCAAGACCTCTTTTTTCTGAAAGTGCTTGAATGAGTTTAAATCCGACACCACAACCACATAATTCTTTAAACGGATATTCACAATCTTCCCTTTTAGGATCTAAAACAGCAATAGCTTCAGGGATTTCTGGCCCTGGTCGGTGATGATCACAGATCACAAAATCGATTCCTTTTTTTGAAGCATATTCCACTTTTTCAATGGCTTTTATTCCGCAATCTAAAGCAACAATTAATGAAAAATCATTGTCTTCGGCAAAGTCGATTCCTTTAAATGAAATTCCGTAACCTTCTCCATAACGGTCAGGAATATAGGTGGCAACATTGGGATAATAACTAAGTAAATACGAAGAAAGTAAAGCAACACTTGTCGTGCCATCAACATCGTAATCGCCATAGACTAAAATGTTTTCTTGATTGGCAATCGCTTTTTCAATACGTGCAACAGCTTTCTCCATGTCTTTCATGAGAAATGGATCATGTAATTTGCTTAATTCTGGGCGGAAAAAAGCTTTGGCTTCATCGTATGTTTCAATACCTCTTTGAACTAATAAAGAAGCAATTGTAGAATTTACACCAAGAGATTGTTCAAGGTGAGTTACTTTTTCAGTAATTGGTTTTGCTTGAATTGTCCAGCGCATATCTGACTCAAATTATAGAGGGGAGTCTTTAAGTAAAGGTACTCTTTTTGAATATAAAATTTAAATCAGATTTTTTAACTTTCGTGAAAATGAATTTCAGTAGTCACTTTAGAAAATTTTCTGAACATTTCCATAACACCGCAATAACGATCAATTGATAATGTCACTGCTTTGGTGATTTTATCTTCCTGTAAGTCTTTCCCATAGAAATGATAATCGACATGTACTGTATGATAATATTTAGGATGTTCTTCGGTTAATTCGCCAGTTACTTCCATTTTATAATCTGCAACTTCAGCGCGCATTTTTTTTAAAAGAGATATAACATCAAGCCCAGAACATGCTGCCAATGAAGAAAGCATCGCTGCTTTTGGGCTCACACCTTTTCCTTCACCTCCAAAATCATTTCCTGCTTCCATAAGGATAGTATTTCCCGTTGGATTATCAGATTCAAATAACATATTTCCTTTCCAAGTAGTTGTAACTTTATTTGTCATAGCATTTTTTTATTATATCTCAAATTTACGAAAATCAGACTAGTTAAGCTTCACATTATTTTTAAGTTTTGTAACTTCGAAAACTAAAAAAAAGAATATGCCATTAGTAAATCCATTATCTCCAGATCATAGTGAAGAAACAAAAAAACTAGCCGAATTTTTCAATGAAACATTAGGATTTTGTCCTAACAGTGTGCTTACAATGCAACATAGACCTGCGATTAGTAAAGCATTTATCAATCTGAATATGGCTGTAATGGCAAATGAAGGCAGAGTGACATCAGCGTTAAAAAGAATGATTGCTTGGGTAAGTAGTAATGCTACAGGATGTCGTTATTGTCAAGCGCATGCGATACGTGCTGCAGAACGTTATGGAGCAGAACAAGAGCAATTAGATAATATTTGGGAATACAGAACGCATGCTGCTTTTTCTGAAGCTGAAAGAGCTGCTTTAGATTTTTCATTGGCTGCTTCGATGGTGCCAAATGCTGTTGATGAAACTATAAATACTAGATTACATGAACATTGGGATGAAGGAGAAATTGTAGAAATGTTAGGAGTTATTTCTTTGTTTGGATACTTAAATCGTTGGAATGATTCGATGGGAACTTCTATTGAAGATGGAGCTGTTGAAAGCGGAAATCAATATTTAGGAAAACATGGTTGGAACAAAGGGAAGCATGTTTAAAAAAGGGATAATTCTATTATTTATAGGATTCACTTTTGGGTCTTGTGATTATTTTTTAAAAAATTCAGATGAGGTTCTTTCTCATCAAAAAAAGACGATTTCTTACGAGGAATTTACGTATCAGACAGATAATTTGAATAATCAAGTTTATTTAGATACGCTAAATGAAAGAATGAATGGTTATTTTATTGTTATGTATAAAGGAACTGTTTCAGAAGAATTTCAGGTTAAATCTGGATTGCTTAATGGTTTTTTAAAGTCATACAATCCTGAAGGAATTCTTATGTATGAAAAGAATTATAGCAATGGTGTACTACATGGTAAAACGTTTGAATATTTTAAGAATGGAAACTTACGCTCTGAAGCTAATTATTCAAACAATACATTAAATGGAGAGAAAATAGGCTATGACGGTCAAGGAGAAATCACTTCTAGAGAAACGCTTATAAAAGGAATTAATTACCATCATTATTATCAAGAGAATAAAATGATAATGAGTGAGTTCAAGAAAAATATCAATGGAACAGTGTACGATTTATTTGTAAGGTATGATGCGTTCGAAAATATTTCCTTGGTATTAGGAAAGAGAGATTATGATACAACCAGTAAAATAATTTATGTGTTCGATTCTGACTTTAATTTAATTGAAACAGTTGATGCAGAAAAGGAACCCTCTAAAATGATGCATTATTTTCAGCAAATGAAATTACCAAATATGTAAATTATTTTTTCCCTCCAACTACAATCACAATTTCACCTTTTGGTGGATTATTTTCGTAGTAATTTAAAACTTCTTGGGCAGTACCTCGAATGGTTTCTTCGTGTAATTTTGTGATTTCTCTAGAAACAGAAACGGCTCTTTCAGCTCCAAAATACTCAACAAAGTGAGTTAAGGTTTTTAATAATTTATGTGGAGATTCATAAAAAATCACGGTTCGAGTTTCTTCGGCAAGCAATTTTAATCTGGTTTGACGCCCTTTTTTAACAGGAAGAAAACCTTCAAACACAAATTTATCATTTGGCAAACCACTATTCACTAATGCAGGTACAAAAGCAGTAGCGCCAGGTAAACAATCTACTTCGAGACCAGCTTCTACACAAGCTCGAGTTAATAAAAATCCAGGATCACTAATAGCGGGAGTTCCTGCATCACTAATTAGAGCGATATTTTCTCCAGCCTGAATTCGTTTTACAATATTGCCTACTGTTTTATGCTCATTATGCATATGGTGTGAATGCATATGTGTTGAGATATCGAAATGTTTTAATAATTTACCACTCGTTCTTGTGTCTTCTGCAAGAATAAGATCTACTTCTTTTAAAACTTCAATAGCTCTAAAAGTGATGTCTTTTAAATTACCAATTGGAGTGGGTACTAAATAAAGTTTGCCCATAATTTAAACGAAGAATTTAGTTAAAGCTTTTCTCTATTATTGACATAAATCGCTCCATATAATCCTCTTTATTTAACCAATTATTATAATCTGGTTTTACAGTTTCATTTATAAATTGGTTGGCTTCATTAAACGAACTCATTGAATTTATTTGAGAAAGCACTCGCGTATAATCATCTGGACTTTCATCAAATAAATGCTTGATGAAAGCAAGTCTGTCATTAAGACCAATTTGTAAACCTTTGTTTAATTTTTCATTTAAAGATTTAGGTTTATCAATGGTTTCTTCAACTTCTTTTTCAAGAACAATTTCAGTGTTATTATCGTTGTTATCCTTTCTTTCAAAAACAGGCATTTCTTGATAAGAAGCAGCAAAATCTTCTAATTCGCTTTTATGAACTTCTTTCTTCGGAAGAATTTCATTCAGTAATTCATCTACTTTTTCAGATTCATTTGGCATTTGAGCCACAAGATCTTTAATTTTTTCCATCAAAGGTTCTGCCAATTCATCACTGTATTGTGATTGAGGCACAGGTTCTGGTTCTTGAAACCAATTTCCTTCTCTGTAACTTTTTGAATCTACGGCCTGTTGTTGTTTAGCGCCTTCAATATGTGATTCTAAATACTCTAACACTGTTAATTGTTCGTAAAGTTTAGCTACTTTATTTTTAATTGAAACAGTTTCAAATGAAGTGTCTTTAGAAAGAATCTCATTTGCTAGGTCTTTAATTTGAGAGCGAATTTTATTTTTCATAGTTGTTTGCTAATTAGTTTAAAACTAATAGATTTCAAAATTAAGGAATTAGAATGGTAAAAGCATAAAATTATCTGAATCTACTTCAGAAAGAAAAAGGATTAAATTAATGATTCATTTATAAATTAATATAAATTTGAACCTTTTAAGTTTTGTTTTTATAAATTTACACAACCTTTATATAACATAAACGGTTTTAGTATAAAATTAATATATGTTTCTCGAAAATACAGTAAATCAGAAAGAACAGTTTGGATGGATCGAGGTGATTAGTGGTTCTATGTTTTCTGGGAAGACGGAAGAATTAATTAGACGATTGAAGCGAGCTCAATTTGCACGTCAGAAGGTTGAAATCTTTAAACCTGAAGTAGATATAAGGTATGATGAAGAAAAAGTGGTTTCTCATGATAGTAATGAAATAAGATCTACTCCAGTTCCTGCAGCTGCCAATATTCCGATTTTAGCAGATAATTGTGATGTAGTTGGAATTGATGAAGCTCAGTTTTTTGACGATGAAATCGTAAAAGTTTGTAACGACTTAGCCAATAGAGGTATTCGTGTTATTGTTGCTGGATTGGATATGGACTTTAAAGGAAACCCTTTTGGACCTATGCCAGCTCTTATGGCAACAGCAGAGTATGTAACTAAAGTGCACGCTGTTTGTACTCGTACAGGGAACTTAGCAAATTATAGTTTTAGAAAAGCAAAGAGTAATGATTTAGTGCTTTTAGGTGAGGTCGATGAGTACGAGCCTCTTAGTAGAGCAGCTTATTATAAAGCAATGTTGAGGGAAAAAGTAAGTAAAATGGATGTAAAAGATTCAGAAGAAGTTCCTTCAAAAAAGCAAGCTTAGTATGCCTAAAGCGAAAGAAACTATTCTTGAAATCAACCTAACTTCATTAGAAGAAAATTACCATTATTTAAAGTCAAAACTTTCCGAAGAAACCAAATTCATGGGAGTGGTTAAGGCTTTTGGATACGGTAGTGACTCTGTAGAGATTGCGAAAAATTTAGTAGAATTAGGAGTAAATTATTTAGCAGTTGCTTATGTTAAAGAAGGTGTTGTTTTACGTGATGCAGGAATTGAAACTCCTATTTTAGTATTACATCCTCAACCTGCTAATTTTAGTACACTTATAGATCGTTGCTTAGAACCAAGTTTATATAGCCCAAATGTTTTTAAACAGTTTATAAATGTTGCATCTGAGAAAAATCAGGTGAATTACCCTGTACATTTAAAATTTAATACAGGTTTAAACCGATTGGGTTTTTGGGAAAATGATGTCGATTTTATTGAATTAAAACTAAAAGAATCAAATACAATTAAGGTAGCTTCCATATTTTCACATCTTGCAGCTAGTGAAGATAAAAACGAAAAAGATTTCACAATTTCACAAATTCATAATTTTAAAATACTAACTGCATCTCTTATTAACAAGATTGGATATTCTCCTTTGTTACATATATGTAATACTTCGGGAATATTAAATTATCCAGAAGCTCATTTTGATATGGTTCGAAGTGGAATTGGATTGTATGGATTTGGAAATAGCGAAGTTGAGAATAAAAATTTTCAACCTATTGCAACACTTAAAAGTATCATTTCACAAATTCATCAAATAGAAAAAGGTGAAAGTGTTGGATATAATAGAGCATATATAAGCTCATCATTTCAGAATACTGCTACTATCCCAATTGGTCATGCTGATGGTATAAGTAGAGCCTATGGAAACGGGATAGGCTGGGTAACTATTCAAGGAAGAAAAGCGCCGATTATTGGGAATGTTTGTATGGATATGATTATGGTAAACATTACTGAAATAGATTGCAAAGAAGGAGATGAGGTGATCATTTTTGGAGCTCTATCTACAGCTGAAAAACTATCAGCTTCTATTCATTCTATTTCATATGAATTAATAACTTCTGTATCTCAAAGAATTAAACGTGTATTTCATCGAAATTAGATGAGTGTTTATAAGTTTATTGGTGCAATAATTTTTTATTAATTAACTTGCTACTATAACCATTAAAACTAAACACATGTTAAAAGAATTCAAGAAATTTATAATGACAGGCAATGTTATTGATTTAGCTATTGCTGTATTACTTGCTGGAGCTATTGGCCTAGTAGTAAAAGGATTTGTAAGTGATATTATGATGCCAATTATAGGTCAATTTACGGGCGGAATGAACTTTGCAGATTTAAAATACGTGCTATCGCCAGCTGTTGTAGATGCTGAAGGCGCAATTACTACTGCTGAAAATGCAATTATGTATGGTAACTGGATCAATTCAATTATCAACTTGATTATTGTTGGTTTTGTATTATTTATGATTGTTAAAGCATATAACAAAACTAAAAAGAAAGAGGAAGAAGCGGCACCAGAACCAGCTGGACCTTCAGATAATGATTTACTTTCTGAAATTAGAGATTTATTGAAAAAATAATAACCGTTACATTACATATTCTAACCAAACCACTCTAAGAAATTAGGGTGGTTTTTTTATAGTTTTTGTTTATTATAAAGTGGTAATAACAAAAATGAAAGTGCTCCAAAAAATACAATTGAAGCAATGTTTGAAGTCCAAACAATCCATCCAAAAGCAGTTCCAATTGTTTCAGGAATATTAAAAATAACAAGAATTCCGGCTACAAAATATGGATAAAAACCAAAGCCACTATTGGTGAATGCAAAAGTAAAACTACCTACAACAAAAGCAATTACAATAGTTGTCATTGGTACAGTTGAGGTTTCTTCTAAGGCTTGAAACGCAGTATAAAAGGATAAAATATACAGGCCCCAAATTATACAAGATAATAGGATGAAAGCTCCTTTCTTTCTCATATGTAAAATACTAAGCACGCCTTCTTTCAGTCCTAAGTAAAAGTTTTTAGCTTTTTGTTGAAGGTTCGATTTTGAATATTTCAGAAACAAAAATCCAATGATTGCTAAAGCAAACAAAATACCTAATGCAGTTACTATTTTTGAAACAGGAATTTTATCAATTAAATAGTTATAGAGAACATCAAATTGTAAAATAAGTGCTAAAGCTGTAAATCCTAATAAAAATATAAGGTCTACTACTCGTTCAGAAATGATCGTTCCAAATCCTTTTTTAAAAGGAACATTCTCGTATTTATCTAAAATGATTCCTCTTGATATTTCTCCACTTTTCGGAATAAAAATATTCATTAAATAAGCAATATTAATAGCCATAAAGCTATTGGCAAGTTTTGGTTGATACCCTAAAGGTTCTAACATAAACTGCCAACGATAGGCTCTTAAAAAATGGCTTATAACGCTTAACAGTACAGACAAAAAGACGATTCCATAATTTGCATTTTTAAAATGAAACTGAATTTCTTCTAATTGTTGTTCTGAAAACTTTGAATAAGAATAGTAAATTAAAAACACCCCTAAAATTAGAGGTATTGTAATTTTTAAAAATTTAACGACAGTTGCGTTCAAACTATGTTAGTAAGTTGTTTTCTTCGTTTGGGAATACTAAAGAAGGTTTAAATTTTTTAGCCTCTTCTATACTCATAATAGCGTAGGTAATTAAAATAAGGATATCACCAGGCGCTACTTTTCTTGCTGCAGCTCCATTTAATGTGATTTCACCACTATTTCGAGGACCAGGAATAGCGTAAGTTTCTAAACGCTCTCCATTATTATTATTTACAATTTGAACTTTTTCTCCTTCAACAATATTTGCAGCATCCAATAAATTTTCATCAATGGTAATGCTTCCTATATAATTAAGATCTGCACCTGTAACTTTTACTCTGTGGATCTTAGATTTTACTACGTGTATTTGCATGCGACAAAGATATTAATTTAAAGCGAAATTATCTATAAGTCGAACACTTCCTGAAAAGACTGCAATAAAAGCTCTGTAGTGATTATTTTTACGCTTTCTTTTTGCTGTTTTTAAATTTTTCACATTAGCTATTTCAAAGTACTCAAGTTTTAAATCAGGGTATTTTTTAAAGATGTCTAATACAAATGTGTTTAATTCTGAAATACTATGATTTTTAAATCTTTCAGCAACTTCAGAAAGAGTTTTGTGGATTATTGACGCCTCATCTTTTTGAGCTTCAGATAAACGTTTGTTTCTAGAACTCATAGCCAAACCATTTTTTTCTCTTACTATTGAACAGCCAATAACTGCAACAGGAAGTGATTCTATTTCAACCAATTTTTCAACAATTCGCAATTGCTGAAAATCTTTTTCTCCAAAATAGGCATTTGTGGGTAATACAATTCTGAATAATAAATTTAAAACGGTTCCAACTCCATCAAAATGACCAGCACGATGCTTGCCTTCCATTTCATGTTCTAAACCTGAAAAGCGATATTTTTTTGAAGTAATATTGTTTTTGTATAAATCGGATGCATTCGGATTAAAAACAATGATTTTATCGCTTAATTTTTTTAATAAAGCAACATCACTTTCTAAAGTTTTAGGGTATTTTTCTAAATCTTCAGCATTATTAAACTGAGTTGGATTCACAAAAATACTGACTACAACACAGTCATTTTCATGTAAAGCTCTTTCAACAAGTGAAATATGACCCATATGTAAAGCGCCCATAGTCGGTATAAAGCCTACTTTTTTATTATTTTTTAAAAAAGGGTTTAATGCATTTTTCAATAATTCACTATTGTGATAGATTTCCATATAATTTATTTAAAGCTAGTAAAATTAAGATATTAAGGTCAATCTTCATAAATTTTCGTAATTTTGCATTTTTTAATGATAATGTTAATTGTATGAAAGATAAGAGAATCTTATACGTGTCCTGTCTCTTAT
>JAHRWC010000324.1 GCA_019090365.1 Flavobacteriaceae bacterium | reverse complement strand
TCATACACATTATAGTGATGCAATTAATTTTGATGCTCCTCACGATAAACGTGAAGAAGATGGTAAAAAATTAGCCTTGTGGAATTCTTCAGGTTATTTAGAATTAGCCATCTATAAAAGCAATCCAAGTACTGTAGGTAGTGCTTCATCACTATTCGGTTTAGAGTATCGAGATACCATTACCGTAAAATTTAATTAATTAGATAAAAATTTATGTTTACAAGAATTGTAAAAATGGAATTTGAAATTGATACGATTCCCACATTTATTTCTAATTTTGAAACTGTAAAATCTAACATTAGAGATTTTCCAGGTTGTCAATTTTTAGAATTGTATCGTGATAAAAACGATCCGTCTATATTTTTCACTTACAGTCGTTGGGAAACCGAAAATGACCTAGAAAATTATAGAGAAAGTGATTTATTTAGAGCCGTTTGGGCAACAACAAAAAAACTCTTTCGTTCTAAACCCCAAGCTTGGAGTGTTGACACACTTTATACAGAAAATTAATAAGCAATGTTTGCCATACTAAAACGAGAAATAAATTCCTTTTTTGCCTCTTCTATAGGGTATTTAGTGATTGCAATTTTTATTGTTATCAATGGTTTATTTTTATGGGTATTTAGCGGAAACTATAATATTTTCGATAATGGCTTTGCCGATTTAACTTCCTTTTTCGAATTAGCTCCATGGGTCTTTTTATTTCTAATACCAGCCATTACAATGCGCGCTTTTAGTGATGAAAAAAAAATGGGCACCTTAGAACTTTTACTAACTAAGCCGATCTCTTTACAAAACATAGTCTTAGGGAAATATTTTGGAGCAGTCGTGTTAGTGATTTTGGCATTATTGCCAAGTATATTATATGTAATAACAATTTCAAATCTTGGAAATCCCACTGGAAATTGGGACATTGGAAGCACACTTGGTTCTTATATAGGGCTTCTATTTTTAGTATTAGCCTATACAAGTATTGGTATTTTCGCCTCTACGCTTTCAAAAAATCAGATTGTAGCATTTATCATATCTGTCTTTTTATGTTTTATCTTTTTTTATGGGTTTGAAGGACTTTCAACCTTGTTTAACACATCCTTCTCATTAGCTAACTTAGGAATGAAAGAACATTTTAATAGCATCGCTCGAGGTGTTATTGATACAAGAGATATACTCTATTTTGTAAGTGTGAGTATTTTATTTTTAGCATTCACAGTTTTTAAACTTCGGAAAGAATAGTACATGTTAAAAAACAACATTCAACATATCAAAAATTTACTCTTTCTAGTTATAGGAATTATACTCCTAAACATAGCAGGAAGCTATTTCTATAAACGTTTTGATTTAACCCAAGATAAGCGTTATACATTATCTGAAGCAGCTAAGAAAACAGTTGAAACAATTGATGCTCCTTTAATTGTAGATGTATTTTTAGAAGGTAATTTTCCTCCAGAATTTAAACGCCTTCAGACAGAAACAAAGCAATTATTAGAAGAGTTTTCAGCCTCAAATTCAAAAATAAGGTATGAATTTATCAATCCTTTAGAAAATGAAGAAAATGCTGATGCCATTCGCGAGCAATTTGTTCAGTTTGGATTAATGCCAGCTCAAGTTGAAGTAAAACAAAATGGTAAGGTTAGTACTGAACAAGTATATCCTTGGGCTTTGGCTTATTACAATGGTAAAACAGTTAAAATACCCTTACTTAAAAATCAGTTAGGAACTACTTCCGAAGAACGTGTTAGTAACTCTATTCAAAATTTAGAATATGCTTTTGCAGACGGCTTTAATAAACTTGTTCATCCAAAAAAACGAAAAGTAGCTGTCATTAAAGGAAATGGTGAACTGGAAGATAAATTTGTAGCCGACTTTTTTAAAACATTGCAAGAGTATTATTTCATTGCTCCTTTTACGTTAGATTCAATTTCGGTTACTCCAAAAAGAACTTTAGAACAATTAAAATCATTCGATTTAATAGTCGTTGCTGATCCTTCAGAAGCATTTAATGATTCCGAAAAATATGCACTCGATCAATATACTATGAATGGAGGTGCTTCACTTTGGTTATTGAACAGCATTGATATGAAAGTAGATAGTTTAAGTGAAAATAGTTTTGCTTTTCCTAGAAATATAAACATGACCGATTTCTTCTTTAAGTACGGTCTGCGTATCAATCCGAATGTTGTAAAAGATGTCTACTCTGCTCCTATTATGTTGGCTTCTGGCAATGATAGAGATGCGCAATACAATCGATATCCATGGCTGTACAGTCCATTATCCGCAAGTGGCAACAACCATCCTATCGTCACCAATATTGAAGCGGTAAAATTTGATTATGCAAGCAGTATTGATACTTTACCGAATAACCTTAAAAAAACCATTCTTTTAAGCAGTTCACCAATTAGTAAATCGATTGGAATGCCTTTAGAGATAGATATCAATAAAGAGGTTACTAATGGTTTGAAAATTGTAAATGAAGGTCCTGACCCTACTGAGTTTAATTCTGGTGAATTACCTTTAGCTGT
>JAHRWC010000323.1 GCA_019090365.1 Flavobacteriaceae bacterium | reverse complement strand
CGGAAATGCAATTGGAAGAGTAGATGTTACAATGATATCTGAAAACAAAGCAATAATTTGTTGGATGGAACCACAAGGAAATGATACTTTAATTCAATTGCAAAGTGTCACTATAGATGGAACTAAAGGAAGAATAATTACGCTTTCAAAAACTCGCTCTGAACGTGCTTCAGGATTTCCACAAATCGAAATACTAGGCAATAATATATATGCTGCATGGACTTCCTTAGAAAAATCAACACCTACAATTGAGCTTGCTAAAATTGCTAAGGAAGACTTATAATAATTATTTGTTATTGTTTACACATTCAAAAAATGCATTATGGCATTCTTTTCTACATTTAGCTATAGCCCCCTTTTTTTTACAATTAATTAAACATTGCGCAAAATTTAAAACAACAGGATCCTCTGAATCGAGATCTTTAAAATTAGAGATTCCAGATTCTTTTGCGCATCTATTTGCACAACCACAATCTCCAATACAGTCTGATAGAGTCTCGATACATGATTGTAATTTATCTTTACTTATTTCTTGATTGTTACAACTAATAAAAAAGAGACTAATTGTTAATGCAATTATACTTACTGATGTTTTCATGTTTTGTTTTTAATTGATTAATATTAATCAAAATAACAATCTTTAAATCATATTTTCATAAGGTGAAAACACTAATTTAATAAGGTTTTTTACTAGTATTTTTAGGAAAACTACTTGTTAACATTTTTGCTTTAAATCACACTAGAATTAATTTTAAACAAGATCAAATAACATTGTTTTTATAATAGCTTTATTGAATCTTCTTGCAAAAATCTTTAGATTAGTTTTCTTACCTTTGTTTGCGTTGCAAAATTGATGTTCTGAGGTTAAGAATTTCATTTTTCCAAAAAATCTTCCTTACTATTATTATTAGTAAGAAATAACATAAAACATAGAATGAAAGAAGCATATATAATCGATGGAATTCGAACTCCAATCGGAAACTATAAAGGAACTTTAAGTGCTGTGAGAACAGACGATTTAGGAGCTTTAGTGATAAAAGAAATTGTTGAACGTAATCCATCAATTCCAAAAGAGGCTTATGACGATGTTATTATGGGTTGTGCAAATCAAGCAGGTGAAGACAATCGTAATGTAGCAAGAATGTCATTGTTATTAGCAGGACTTCCTTTTACGGTTCCTGGTGAAACTGTAAATAGATTATGTAGTAGTGGGTTATCTGCAATTATTCATGCCAATAGAGCGATTAAAGCAGGTGATGGAGATTTGTTTATTTCTGGAGGAGTTGAAAATATGACAAGAGGACCTTATGTAGTTGCTAAACCTTCCACAGCTTTTGGGAACGATTCAAAAATGTACGATTCAAGTTTTGGATGGCGTTTCATCAATAAGAAAATGCAAGATTTGTATGGAACTGATGGAATGGGAAATACAGCCGAAAATCTTGTCGAAAAATATAATATCTCGCGTGAAGATCAAGATGCTTTTGCATATCACAGTCAGATGAAAGCTACTAAAGCACAACAATCCGGAAGATTAGCTAAAGAAATTATTTCAGTAGAAATTCCACAACGTAAAAAAGATCCAATCATTTTTAAAGACGATGAGTTTATTAAACCAACAAGTTCAAAAGAAATTTTAGCAAAACTTCGTCCTGCTTTTAAGAAAGAAGGTGGAAGTGTAACAGCTGGAAATAGTTCAGGTTTAAATGATGGTGCTGCGGCAACAATAATAGCTTCAGAAGATGCTGTAAAGAAATATGGACTAAATCCATTAGCAAAAATTGTAAGTTCTGCAGTAGTTGGTGTTGAGCCTCGAATCATGGGAATTGGACCAGTACAAGCTTCAAATAAAGCTTTAGAGAAAGCAGGTTTAACCATGGACGATATGGATGTAATTGAACTTAATGAAGCATTCGCATCGCAAGCATTAGCTTGTATTCGTGAATGGGGATTAAATGATGATGACCCGAGAATCAATCCAAATGGTGGTTCAATTGCGATTGGACACCCTTTAGGAGTAACTGGTGCAAGAATCGCATATTCTGCCGCTTTAGAACTCAAGCAAACAGGTAAGAAATATGCTTTAATTACCATGTGTATTGGTGTTGGGCAAGGATATGCAGCAATCATTGAAAATGTAAGCACATAATGAAAATATTGATTGTAGGAGGAAATGGAACCATAGGAAAAACAGTAGTAAAACGGTTTTCTGAAAATCATGATGTTATTGTTGCTGGAAGAAGTTCTGGAGATGTAACTGTTGATATTGCTTCTTCGGAATCAATTTCAGAAATGTTTAAAAACGTTGGTAAAGTAGATGCAATTGTAAATATTGCGGGTGATGCCAAATGGGATACTTTTGATAATTTATCTGAAGATGATTTCTATATAGGTATTAAAAGTAAATTGATGGGGCAGGTGAATCTTGTTCGCATTGGAAAGAATTATCTGAATGAAAAAGGTTCTATTACATTAACTACTGGGATATTAGCAGATGAACCTGTAGATATGACAACAAGTGCTTCAATGGTGAATGGTGGAATACAAAGCTTTGTGAAAGCAGTTTCATTAGAATTAGAACAAGGAATAAGAATAAATGTAGTGTCAGCCGATTTAGTGGAGGATGCTTATGAAAAATATAAAGATTATTTCCCAGGAAATACTCCAGTACCAATGAATAAAGTTGTTGATGGATATGTGAAAAGTGTCATGGGCAAAATCAATGGTGAAATAATTAGAATAAGAGCTTAGTTATGAATAAAACACAACATTACGTTACAGGTCAATGGATTGATGGTACCGGTGAAGGTGCCCCAGTTTTCGATTCGATAACAGGAGAACAATTTACAAGTACAACAGTTGAAGGACTAGATGTTCCTTCAATTCTACAATATGGTCGTGATAACGGTAACGCACTTCGTAAAATGACCTTTCAAGAACGTGGTAATATGCTTAAAATACTAGCATTGTATCTTACGAAACGCAAAGATGCGTTTTACGAATTAAGTTATAGGACTGG
>JAHRWC010000322.1 GCA_019090365.1 Flavobacteriaceae bacterium | reverse complement strand
TATTAATTAAATGGCCTCGTAGTTCAACTGAATAGAATATCAGATTTCGGCTCTGAGGGTTACAGGTTTGAATCCTGTCGAGGTCACGAATAAATAGAAAAGGAGAAAAATAGTTTGAGCTTGCTCAAGAATTATTTTTCTCCTTTTCTATTTTCAAAGCGGAGCTTTGTCAGGATGCCGCAGGCACTCCTGTTAGTTTTGAAATTCAAATAATAGGTTAAGCTTGCTTGAATATTTAGGTTTGGATTTTCTATTTTCAAAGCGGAGCTTTACAAAACTGAATCCAAACCTTGTTTGAAAAGGCCTAGCTTTAAAATCATACTTAAAGTTCACGAACCATTTCTAATATAGGTTCAATACTAGATTTGTCCATTAAATCGAACCCTTGTAATTCTTCCTTTCTAGCTTGTGGATCCTTATTAAAAAAACCTCCAATTTTCATCATCATTCTATCAAATAAAGTAAGTTCTTCTGGTCTTTGTCTTCCTCTTAACACCACATGTTTCATTTTTAATATGAAGTTTTTAGGCAAACTTTTAGCAATCCATTCATCTAGTTTTGGACCCGCTGGAGCACCAGAAACCGAAAAGAAAATGATTGGTTTTTGTTCTAAAACTGCTAGATGCTTTTTCACCCATTTATGGATGGTCAACTTATAGTATATCACTGGACTTCCTAAAACTAAAAAATCATACATTGAAAGATCAATCTTGGAGTCTTTTATATTGAATACAGGTAAGCCTGTCGCTTCAGCTATCCAGTTAGCATATTGAGCTGTACTTCCGTATTTAGTTGAGAAAATGATCGCACCTTTCATAATAAATGGTTTAAAATTTCAAGAAATTAAAATTATATCTATCGTGTAAAATGAACAATGATTTCTATCATAATTAGAAAATTTTCACTTAAGAAGCAATCAATTAGATCAACTTCAAGGCTATGTCAATAAAATCAACACAAATGTTGGAACGATCACGAAGAGGGTAATTGAGAAGTAATAAACCAAATCAGTATTAAAAAAAAAGATACCTAAAGTATAATTTTCAAGACATTAAAAATTGTACTTTAGTAAATTGTTTTATACTTCTATTTTGTAAAGAATTTACAATGGTCGTATAATTAACAAGTCTTCGGAAACAAATTAACACTAGAACTAAATTAGTATTATGAGGGTAAAGTTTTTTATTTTATGTTTTTTTATCACGGTCAAAGGAATTACTCAACAAGCGGTTGGAGAGATTTTAACCAAAGATGGCACCAACATTATAATGTATGAAAATAAAAAAGATGTCACTCAATATAAGTATGATCACATTATAACTGGAGATATGGGGCTCACTGGAGCAAGCGTGCATTATTATAATGCTCAAGAAGAATTTGTTAATATTAAGCAGAATGAAGTTGAGGAAATGAGGTTTGGTGAACATCTGTATAAAAGCTACCCTATTTCAGGAAACTCTAGAGATCGACTTCAAAAAGTAATCCTAGAGAACGAAGACTATGTGCTTACTAGTTATTTTTTTTTAGTGAATTACTATTATATTTTTAGGAAGTCAGATAACAAGTCTGTAAATGGAAAAACAAAACATTCTAAAAAAAGAAAGATGGACTATAAATCACTTGAAAAAACCTTACCTAAATATTTTCCAGAGTGTAAGTCTGTTTTTGAGCAAATAAGGAAGAATATTAAGGGTTCAGACTATAAAATAGTATATGGAAATGTTGCTTATGCAGATAATAAAATGTTTAAAGGAATACAGAAAGTTAAATGCAACTAATATGATCAAGAGGCTATTTTTAATTGTATTAGGTCTAGCTATAGGACCACTTACCGCTCAAGATGTTTTACACCTTAAAGATGGATCTGTCATAGAGGGATCAGTAATTCAAACTAATAAGGCCAAAGTATATTTTGAAGATTCAAATACTGGAGATCGTAAATGGTATAAGAAAAATATTGAAAAACTAATTGATGATACTGATGGGAATAAGATTGAATATAAAGTTCGTGACATTAAAGGGCTTGAAAAAGTATTTACAGGAGAGCTCGTTAAAGGTGCTGTATCATATTACGTAGTTGAAAAATATAATGCCGCGATAAAAGGATATATGCAATACTATTATATATATAAAGAAGGTAATTCCAAAGTTTTTAAAGATCTTCCAAATAGTCTTACCAGCAACTATATTAAACGTATGTCTAAATATTTTTCTGACTGTCCATCACTTGTAAAATTAGTTGAACAAAAAGAATTCACTTATAAAACAACCAAAGAAGCTATTATTTTTTATAACTCAAATTGTAGTAAATAGAAAATGTCTCTAATTAAAAAAAGGAATTATAGATATAGGCATTTCTATAAATCATAACAGGAGATTGTAAAAATGGTTTTCTATATCATTAATTTAATTACTATCCAAAGTTAAAACTAAATCATCCTGCTTCACCATATCACCTTCTTTTAAAGTTAGTGATTTTATCTTACAATCTTTAATTGCAGTGACAGTGGTTTCCATTTTCATAGCTTCAATGACAAAAAGAGGGTCGTTTTCTTTCACTTCTTGCCCTTTCTTAACCAATACTTTATACAACATTCCTTGTAAAGGAGAACCAACTTGATCATGATCTTCTAAATCTGCTTTAGTATGTTCTTCTTTTAAAATATTGAGTGACTTATCTTTTATTTCAACGTATCGATTTTCTCCATTTACTTTAAAAAACACCAATCGCATTCCGTCTTCATTTGGATCACTTACAGAAAGCAGTTTTACAATGATAGTCTTTCCTGGTTCAAGCTCAATCAATGTTTCTTCATGGCGTTTCATTCCGTAGAAGAAATTTTTTGTTGGTAATATGGAAAGGTTTCCATATAATTTATATTGCTCATGTGCTTGGTCAAAAACTCTTGGATATAAACTGTAGGATAAGAAATCTTCAAACTCTATATCTCTTGAAAATCCTTTTTGATATTTTTTCTGAAAGTCTTTATACGCAGCATCAAAATCAATAGGCTCTAAATGAGCATTTGGCCTGTTTTTATATGGTTTTTTATTCTTTAAAATTATCTTCTGAAGTTTCTTTGGGAATCCTCCTGTGGGTTGTCCTAAATCACCTTTAAAGAAATCAATCACCGATTCTGGAAAAGAGATTTCATCACCATTTTCCATAACATCTTCAGGAGTTAAATTATTAGTAACCATGAAAATTGC
>JAHRWC010000321.1 GCA_019090365.1 Flavobacteriaceae bacterium | reverse complement strand
TTACATCTGGGTTTTCAGCCTTTTTAAATGGCCACATTCTACTTCTTAAGTAAAATGTAATTACCATCAAGTGAGCCGCAAAAAACACTGTCAACTCAAACATAATTGGTACAAACGCAGGCATGTTTTCTAAATAACTAAAACTTGGTTTTCCACCAATGTTTTGTGGCCAATCTTCAATCATAATGAAATTCATCATTACAATAGAAACTATAAGACCGACACAACCGAACATAAATGCTGCAATTGCAATTCGTGTTGGCGCTAAACCCATGGCTTTGTCTAGTCCGTGAACAGGAAAAGGCGTATAAATTTCTTCTATGTGATGTCTTTCGGCCTTTACTTTTTTAACCGCTGACATTAATACGTCATCATCAGTATAAATAGCGTGAATTACTTTTGAAGCTTCCATATGCTACTCGTTGTTTTTTAAATTATCAGAATTATCTACAGAATCAGTAGATGTTCTCTTATCTGCTCCTGTTCCAACTAAACTATCACCTCTTTCTCTAATGTTTTTATATCGTTCTCCTGAAGATTTTAAAATTGTCTTCACCTCAGCTTGAGCAATCACAGGGAACGTTCTAGAGTATAATAAGAATAATACAAAGAAGAATCCTATTGTCCCGATAAAAATTCCAATATCAACAAATGTTGGTTGGAACATTGTCCATGATGAAGGTAAATCTCTATGTAAAGACGTTACAATAATCACAAATCGCTCAAACCACATTCCTACATTTACCACAATAGAAATAAAGAATGAGAACATAATACTTGTTCTTAATTTCTTAAACCACATGAATTGAGGTGAAAACACATTACAACTCATCATTAATAAATATGCCCACCAGTAAGGTCCGGTTGCTCTATTTAAAAATGCATATTGTTCATATTCCACACCTGAATACCAAGCTATAAATAATTCAGTAATATATGCCACACCAACTATAGAACCTGTAATCATAATTACAATGTTCATTAATTCGATATGTTGTACTGTAATATAATCTTCAAGGCTACATACTTTTCTCATAATAATAAGAAGCGTATTTACCATGGCAAAACCTGAGAATACCGCACCAGCAACAAAATATGGTGGAAATATCGTAGTGTGCCATCCTGGAATCACCGACGTGGCGAAATCCATTGATACAATAGTATGTACTGAAAGTACTAATGGAGTTGCTAAACCAGCAAGTACCAATGATACTTCTTCAAAACGTTGCCAATCTTTAGCACGTCCACTCCAACCAAAACTTAGTAAGCTATAAATTTTCTTTTGAAAAGGCTTAACTGCTCGATCACGAATCATTGCGAAATCAGGTAGTAATCCTGTCCACCAGAAAACCAATGATACCGATAAATATGTTGAAATTGCGAATACATCCCAAAGTAATGGCGAGTTAAAATTCACCCAAAGAGATCCAAATTGATTTGGAATTGGTAAAACCCAATATCCCAACCAAGGACGACCCATGTGAATGATTGGAAACAATCCTGCTTGAACAACTGAAAATATTGTCATTGCCTCTGCAGAACGGTTAATACCCATTCTCCATTTTTGACGGAATAATAATAGTACTGCAGAAATCAATGTTCCTGCGTGACCAATACCTACCCACCAAACGAAGTTGGTGATATCCCAGGCCCAGTTAACTGTTTTATTTAATCCCCAAGTACCAATACCTGTGGAAACTGTATAAATAATACAACCAATACCCCATAAAAATGCAATCAAGGCTATTGTAAAAACAATCCACCAAGTTTTATTGGCTTTACCCTCTACTGGAGCAGCTACATCTACCGTGATATCATGGTAAGATTTATCTCCTGTAACTAAGGGTTGTCTAATAGGTGCTTCGTAATGCGACGCCATATCTTTATTTGCTATTTCTTAGTTTAAACTTCTTCAGTGTTTCTCACTTTTACTTGGTAGATTACGTTGGGTTTTGTTCCAACTGCCTCCAATAAGTGATACATTCTATTACCTTCTTTCAATGCTGCCACTTCACTATCGTGGTCATTAACATCTCCAAATACTATTGCTCCAGACTCACAAGCAGCAGAACATGCTGTATGTAATTCACCATCTTTAATGGCTCTTCCATCGCGTTTAGCATCTAATATTGTTTTTTGTGTCATTTGAATACACATAGAACATTTTTCCATCACCCCTCTTGAACGTACAACCACATCTGGGTTCAATACCATTCTTCCAAGGTCATTGTTCATGTTGAAATCAAATTCATCATTTTCTGAATACAAGAACCAGTTAAATCGACGCACTTTGTATGGACAGTTATTTGCACAATAACGTGTACCTACACAACGGTTATAGGCCATATGATTTTGTCCTTGACGACCATGCGATGTTGCTGCAACAGGACAAACTGTTTCACAAGGCGCATGATTACAATGCTGACACATCACTGGTTGGAAAGCTACCTGTGGATTATCAGCTGGATTTTCCATTGCTCCAAAATCAGAAAGTGAACTTCCTAATCCTGAAATATTATCTTTTTTCTCGGTATCTGCAGCAAATGAATCTTCACTTGAGTAATATCTATCTATTCGTAACCAGTGCATATCACGACTGGTACGCATTTCTAATTTTCCAACTACAGGAACATTATTTTCAGCATGACATGAAATTACACATGCTCCACATCCTGTACAACCATTTAAATCTATTGAAAGATTAAAATGATGACCAACAGAACGATCAAAAGAAGTCCACAAATCCGCATCTGGATCTGTTACTGGAATCATTTTATGGTCTTTTGAAACCATTGGCATTGCGTTCCATTCTGTAGCATCTTTCGTATTGAAAATCTCTAGAGAAGTTTCACGAATGATATCTCTACCCATCATGGTATTGTGTAATTGTACACATGCAAATTCATGCATTCCAGATGATTTCTCAATAGTCACATTTTGCACTGAAGAAAAGTTATGGTAAACTGCATATGCATTTACACCCGTTTGCATTTCTTCTTGAATAGATTCAGTTTTTCCGTACCCTAATGCAAGTCCAACAGAACCTTTCGCTTGTCCTGGTTGAATAATAACAGGAACATTTTCTATTACAACACCATCAACAGTAACATTTACATAACTACCGTTTAATGCTCCATTTGCAACATTTTCATTTACTATACCCATTTCAGAAGCATCAGCTGCTGATACAGTTAAATAATTATCCCATGAAGCTCTTGTTAACGGATCAGGCATTTCTTGTAACCAAGGGTTATTTGCCTGTTGACCATCACCTAAAGCTGTCGTTGTATATAATGTAAGTTCAAATCCACCTTGTGAGTTTGAAGCTAATGCACCATGCGATGTATTGTTTTCAATTTCTCCTTCACCTTCAGTTAATGGAGTTACATCCATTTCAACTTCAACATTACTAGCAAAAACACCATCATGTAAAGTTTGATTCCATGAAGCACCACCTAAAATACTTGAAGTCCAAGTTTCTTTGATATACTCATGGTATTTTTGAGAACTTCCTGTCCATTTTAATAAACAATCTTGAAATTGTTTTGTATCAAAAATCGGACGAATTGTTGGTTGTATTAAACCAAAAGTTCCTTTTTTAATTTGTGTATCACCCCAAGACTCTAAATAATGAGGAGTTGCAGCTACCATTTTTGATAATGCTGCCGTTTCATCAATTCGCATTGAAAATGCTAATGATAAATCTAAGTTTGAATATGCCTCTGCAAATTTTTCAGAATTTGGAAAAGAATAAACTGGATTAACACCTACTGTAATTAAACCTTTTAAACTTCCAGAAATAACATCGTTCATGACTTTCGTCACTTCAGCATTATTTCCTTTACGTGTCATTCTTGGATGAGCTGTATCCATACAAACACTTGAAACACTTTCATTATAATTAAGTGCCAAAGTTTGTGAAGCAACATTAGGAATACCTGTAATGATAACTCCTTTACTTCCAGCTTTACTTAATTGTGCTTTCGCATTTGCAACAGCAGTTGCTACATTTTCAGGTAAACCTGAAGCACTTCCACCAGTTAATGCTTTTAACACATCAGCTTGTAAAGAAGGTTTAACTGGAACACGCTTATCAGCATTAGCACCAGAAAGTGTCATGTTAGCTTCAAACTGAATATGACGAGACATTTTTCCTTTTTTAGGAATACGACTTTCACCATAACCAGCATTATATCCTCCACCTTGCCAATCTCCTAAAAAGTCGGCTCCAACAGAAACAATAACTTCTGCATCAGAAAGATTATATTCAGCTAATGCTCTAGTATTGTATTTATTTTGAAAAGCATCTAATGCTTCCGAAGAAGAAACAGTATCATAAATGACATGTCTTACATTTGTATGCTTCGCTTTAAATTCATTTATTAATTTTGAAGTAGAAGGACTTGCAAAAGTTTGTGTTAATAACACTACTTCTTTTCCAGCCATAGCATCCATACTTGTATTGAATGCTTTTTCTAATTCTTCCCAAGAAGCAGAACTACCGTCTACTAAAGGTCCTTGCAATCTATTAGCATCATACATTGATAACACTGAAGCTTGCACACGTGCATTTACGCTACCTCCTGAAGTTGAAAGCTTATTTCTTTCAATTTTGATAGGTCGTCCTTCTCTTGTTTTTACTAATACATTCGCAAAATCGAAACCATCTGCCATGGTTGTAGCATAATAATTTGCTACCCCAGGAACAATCTCGTCTGGTTGTACTACGTAAGGAATTGATTTTATAACTGGGCCTTCACAGGCAGCTAATGATGCAGCTGCAGTTGTAAACCCAACATATTTTAAGAAATCGCGACGAGTCGTTGAAGAAGCCTCAAGGGTTTCTTTATCGCCAAGAAATTCATCCGTAGGAATTTCTTGTACAAACTCGTTTTGTTGCAGCGTCTTAACAATAGAGCTGTTTTCGTTTAGCTCTTCAACACTTTTCCAGTATTTCTTGTTTGATGCCATATCGTTAATATAGTTTTCTTTAATTTTTTAATAGTGACACT
>JAHRWC010000320.1 GCA_019090365.1 Flavobacteriaceae bacterium | reverse complement strand
GCACTTGGCACCACATATGCAGATCCAGTCCAGGCATAGGTTGTAACAATGTTTAATACGACTTTATTTGTTTCTTTTTGAGCAATCCAATGTTTACCAAAAGCCAATGTACAGTTTTTGGTTCCTTTTAGAACAATATCTATAATAGTGTCAAATGCATTTGCTGAAAGACGTTCAGTTGGAGAAATAAAATTTCCAGCCGCATTATTAAGTAGAATGTCAACAGTTCCAAAAGCTTCAATGGATGCTTTTACCATTGCTTCGACTTCATCATAATTTCTAACATCACATTGAACCGGAAGTACTTTTCCACCCGTTTGTGCTTCCAATTCTGTTTTAACAGTTTGAAGTTTTTCTATATTTCTTGAGGTTATCACAACATTAGCACCCAGCTCTAGAAAATAAGTTGTCATTGCTTTTCCTAATCCACTTCCGCCACCTGTAACAACGATTGTTTTTCCTTTAAGTGCGTCATCACGCAACATTTTTTGCTTATAATCCATTTGTGATATTTTATATTTTTGTAAAAATAATGAATCTATATGAATATACTATGCTTGCATAGTATATTATTCGTGTTTATTTTTAGTATAGACAAGACATGCTTTTAATTCAGGGTAATCATTCAAATAAGGATGATTAAATGTATCAATATAATTCATGCCAATTTTCTTCATTACAGTTTCTGATCCAATATTATTTACTGTAGCAAAAGAATAGACTTCATTTAATTTTAATTCTGAAAAAGCGTAATCTAAACACGATTTTGCAGCTTCTGTAGCAAACCCTTTTCCCCAAGCACTCTTCATTAAACGCCAACCAATATCAACAGAAGGAGTATAATTACTTTTAAAGTCTTGATGTTTTAATCCTACAAATCCTATAAATTTTCCAGTTGCTAACTCGTCTACAGCAAAATAACAAAAACCATATTCTTTAAAATGAAATTGCATTCGTTCAATAAAATCTTTAGATTCTAATTCATCTAGTAACTTCGGAAAGAATTGCATTACATCTACATCTCGACTCATTTTTATAAATGGGGCTAAATCACTAGGAAGCCAATTTCTTAATCCAAGTCTAGGTGTAGCTAGCGTGTATTGTTTCATTTTTATTTAAGAAGTGTTTTTGCAACTAACTAGTAAGTTATTTATTCATCTATTAAAATTGTAAGTAAGTCGATTGCAGCGTCACTAATTCTAGTTCCAGGACCATAAACGGCCAAAGCACCAGCATCAAATAAGAACTGATAATCTTGGGCAGGAATTACTCCACCAACAATCACCATAATATCTTCACGGCCATATTTTTTAAGCTCTTCAATAACTTGAGGGACTAAAGTTTTATGTCCTGCAGCTAAGGATGAAACTCCCAGAATATGAACATCATTTTCTACGGCTTGTTTCGTTGCTTCAGCTGGAGTTTGAAATAAAGGCCCAATATCTACATCAAAACCAACATCAGCATAACCAGTAGCGACTACTTTTGCACCACGATCATGACCATCTTGCCCCATTTTTGCTATCATAATTCGAGGGCGTCTTCCTTCGTTTTCAGCAAATTTATTGGCTAATTCTCTCGCTTTTTTAAACGATGGGTCGTCACTTATTTCTTTACTATACACTCCACTAAAAGATTTAATTTGTGCTTTATGTCTTCCAAATATTTCTTCTAAAGCATCAGATATTTCACCTAAAGAGGCTCTTTCTCTTGCAGCTTCAATAGCTAAAGCTAGTAAATTTCCTTCACCTGTCTTAGCAGATTCTGTTAATCTTGATAAAATTGCTTTAACTTTTTCTGAATTTCTTTCAGATTTTATACGCTCTAATCGTTCAATTTGAGAAAGACGAACTTTCTGATTATCAACATCTAAAATTTGTAGTGGATCTTCTTTCTCTAATCGATATTTGTTCACACCTACAATAATATCTTGTCCACCATCAATCCTCGCTTGTTTACGAGCTGCTGCTTCTTCAATTCGCATTTTAGGAATTCCAGCTTCAATCGCCTTTGTCATTCCGCCAAGTTCTTCAACTTCTTCAATTAACTCCCATGCTTTCTTAGCAATATCGTCAGTTAATTTTTCAACATACTTACTTCCAGCCCAAGGATCAACCGTTTTTGTGATACCAGTTTCTTCTTGTAAATATATTTGAGTATTTCTTGCAATTCGTGCAGAAAAATCTGTTGGTAAAGCAATAGCCTCATCAAGTGCATTTGTATGTAAAGATTGTGTTCCGCCAAAAGCAGCTGCAGACGCTTCAATACAAGTTCGAGCCACATTATTAAATGGATCTTGTTCGGTTAAACTCCATCCACTAGTCTGACAATGTGTGCGTAATGCTAATGATTTTTTGTTTTTTGGGTTGAATTGTTTTACCAATTTTGCCCATAACATTCTAGCTGCTCTAAGTTTTGCAATTTCATTAAAATGATCCATTCCTATGGCCCAAAAGAAAGACAATCTTGGAGCAAATGAATCGATATCCATACCTGCAGCTATACCTGTTCTAATGTATTCTAAACCATCAGCTAAAGTGTAAGCAAGTTCAATTTCACAGGTTGCACCTGCTTCTTGCATATGATACCCTGAAATTGAAATTGAATTGAATTTAGGCATCTTGTTAGATGTGAATTCAAAAATATCGCTGATAATTTTCATAGAAGGAGTAGGAGGATAGATGTATGTATTTCTAACCATGAATTCCTTTAATATATCATTTTGAATGGTACCTGAAAGTAATTCTGTAGCAACACCTTGTTCTTGTGCAGCAACGATATAAAATGCCATGATAGGTAATACGGCTCCATTCATAGTCATGGATACACTCATTTTATCAAGAGGAATTTGATCGAAGAGTATTTTCAT
>JAHRWC010000319.1 GCA_019090365.1 Flavobacteriaceae bacterium | reverse complement strand
TCTTTCAGCTTAATAAAATACAATCCTTCTTGTAGTTGTTCAATATTAATAGATTTAATTCCTTCTGAATTCAATTTAGAAACAACCATCTGTCCCAATTGATTGATTACCTCAACGGAAACAATCGACACATTAGATTGAATGTTTATGTATCCTCTGGTAGGATTAGGAAATATTCTTAGATTTTTTATAGCATTATCTGAAACTGATAAGTCTTCTACAATAGTTGTAGTAACTGTATTTGTAGCAATTGGTAAGTTATAATCAAAGAATATGTTTGCATTATTTGTAAATACATCACCAATTTCAACATCATTTTTAGGCTTAATTTTATATGCTATATAACCATGTGATCCTTCTTCATCTGAAGTACTATCTGGTAAATAAATGGAATCAAAAATAAAAGTCACTTCATTGCCATTAATAATTTCTATTCTATTATCATGGCTAATATTTTCAATTTGCAATGTATTCCAATCTAAGTTTGGATCTAATTCATTGGTAATTCTTACAAAGATTGCATGAGAAGTTCCAGTATTTTGAAATCTTATAATGTAGTGCAAGTATTTATCTACATCTTCATACAATAAATATTCCCCTTCTAACACTTGAATGTCATTAGGGTCGAAAGAACCAACAACAATTTGTTCTAACCTAAAAACATTATCATCCGGAGTATAATCTCCTGCTATAGGATTAACTGAAGCTGTAAATAATAATACATCATCATTTTCGGTTGTAGGCGGCGGAAATACGTCGAAATAAATTCTAATTGTTTTAGTTTCAAAAGGATAAAACTCTTCAAAATCAAAACTTATTGAATTACTTGTTTGAGAACTAATAGTTTCATCTGCTGCTAAAAAATTAATTTTCGAATCATCAAAAATTAAATCTATACTTCCATCAAGAATAGTAGTTCCAACATTTCTATAAATCAACTCATAAATTGATGAAAACCCAGGACGAGCTTCTGTTAGAGGATAAAATGAAATATTTAAATCGTTTATTGATTCAATAGGTTCAATACAAAAGTCAGCAATATCTACATTACCTTGGCCCACAAAATTGGATTCATGTGATAAAGGACTTGCCTCATAATAAGTTGGCAATTCAGAACTAACTGTTGTTGTATAATTACCTTCTTCAGGAGGAAAAAACTGGAACACTCCATTGTCTAATGTAAAAGTCGAATATGTATTAACACCATTATCGCTAACAATCATTAAATTAGGCATAGGTATATCTTCAGGGCTACATCCATTAGAATCTAAATCCATTCGCACTACTCCATTTATGTTATTTGTTGCCAAACTTAAATTTTCATACCAAGCAACTTTATTATCTATGATAGAAGATGATATTACATCCATATTACCGTCTCCATTAATATCTTCTGCAAATACAGAGGCTGCATATAAAGCATTTGTTGATATTATTTGTTGCACACCAAAATTTCCTAAACCATCTATATTTTCATACCAGGCAATTTTATTATCAAACCTTGAAGCTGAGATTACGTCTTGATCCCCGTCAGCATCAATATCTTTCACATAAATTGATTGTAGATTATTTACTTCTGTAGTAATTATTTGTTGATTTCCAAACGAACCTAAGCCATTTAAATTTTCAAGCCATACTATATTAGTTCCATTACTAGATATTACATCCATATCTCCATCACCATCAATGTCTGAAGATAAAACTTCTGTAGGGTTTGAACTTTGATCCCAAACAATTTGTGCAGCATCAAAATTCCCTTGTCCATCCAAGTTTTCATGCCATGTCACCATATCTGAGGAAAATGAACTTGTAATTAAATCCATATCATTATCTCCATCTATATCACTTGAAATCACTTTAGTTAGCCCTTCAATAGAATTAATTAATTGTTCAGAATCAAAATTTCCAAGTCCATCCAAGTTTTCGAACCATCCTAATTTATTTGAACTATCTGATACTGTTACAATATCTAAATCACCATCTGAATCTAAATCAACTACATTTAAGTGTTTTGTGCTATTTGTTCCTACTATTTTTTCTGAACTAAAATTACCTAAACCATCTATGTTCTCAAACCATGTTAAAGTATCTGTACTACCTGAATCAGTAATCACATCCATATCTCCATCACCATCAATATCTGCAGCTATAACAAAAGTTGCCAAAAAAGCAAACACAGAAATATTTCTTTGTACACCAATGGTTCCTTGCCCATCTAAATTTTCATACCAAGCAATTTTTTTATCTGCTTTAGATGCAGAAAGAATATCCAAATCACCATCTCCATCAATATCGGCTGAAATTACTGAGTAAGGTTGAACAACAGAACTTAAAATATGGTTTTGTTCACCAAATACTCCTGTTCCATCTTCATTTTCAAACCATGCAATTCTATGATCTCCAGAAGAAATAAAAAGATCAGAATCACCATCCATATCTATGTCCCCAAATTTTATAGAAGTTATACTTTCAATATAATCTGATACTATTTGTTCAGAACCAAAAGTTCCTAAACCATTCATATTTTCAAACCAAGAAACATAGGCGTTTCCAGTGTAACTTCCGGCAAAAACATCTAAATCCCCATCATTGTCTATATCATAAATATTAATTTCAATTATATACTCAAAGTTAGATATTATAACGTTTTGTGGACCAAAGTTTCCTAATCCATCTAGGTTTTCAAACCATGTTATTTTTTCTTCACTCAAATTTGCAGAGAAGATATCCAAATCTCCATCATTATCTACATCTCCAACTTTAACTACATGTCCTCCCTCTATACCAGTAGCAATATTGGTCCCTATACTAAAAACGCCTAAGCCATTTAAATTTTCAAACCATTTAATACTATTGTCCATAAAAGATGCTGTAATAATATCTTTATCACCATCGCCATCTATATCTGAAATCTCTAATGAGCCTATTCTTTCATCTTCAGAAATAATTAAACCTCCTCCGAAAGTTCCCAAACCATCTAGATTTTCAAACCAAGCAACTAAACTATTATCAAAACCTGTTGAAGAAACAACAACATCTAAATCGCCATCACCATCTAAATCAGATGCTTTAACAACTGAAGCATCTTCTAATTCTGAGGTGATAAATTGCTCAGAGCCAAAAGTGCCAAGTCCATCTAAATTTTCGTACCATGCAATTTTCGTACCCTCAAAAGCCATTGAAGCAGAAAGCACATCCATATCTCCATCTCCATCAATATCTGCAGCATATACAAAAATTGCTTCTTCAATTTCAGAATTAATTATTTGTTGATCAGCATAAGTACCTAATCCATCAATATTTTCATGCCAAGCTATTTTACTGTCATCATAAGAAATAGATGCTGAAACAACATCCAAATCACCATCACCATCTATGTCTGCTAAAAATATTTCTTGAGGCTCATTCACTACTGTAGAATTATCTACTACTATTTTTTCCTCAAAAGCTATTTGAGCTTGTGCAAATGAACAAATCAATACTATAAATAATAAATTTAATATTTTCATATTCTTTAATACGCTATAACAAAAAAGGAAATCATTTTGATTTCCTTTTGTTAGTTAGTTATTTTTTAAATAATCACCCACATTTTCCTCAATTCGCTGTTGAATATTGGAAACATCAGCTTTTACAAACGTTTCGCCTGTAATGTTTTCATACAATTCTATATATCTTTCAGAAACAGTTTCAATATAGTCATCGCTCATTTCTGGAACAGTTTGTCCTTCTAAACCTTGGAAATTATTTTGGATTAACCACTGACGCACAAACTCTTTTGATAGTTGTTTTTGGGGTTCTTTATTTGTTTGTCTTTCTTCATAGCCTTCAGCATAGAAATAACGAGAAGAATCTGGTGTATGGATTTCATCAATCAATACTATCTTTCCTTCTTTCGTTTTCCCAAATTCATACTTAGTATCAACAAGTATCAATCCTCTTTTAGCAGCTATTTCAGTTCCTCTTTGAAATAATTTTCGTGTATAATCTTCTAAAACAATATAATCTTCTTCTGAAACAATCCCTTTTTTCAAAATATCTTCTCTAGAAATATCTTCATCATGATCTCCCATTTCAGCTTTCGTTGCTGGAGTGATGATTGGTTCAGGGAATTTATCGTTCTCAATCATTCCTTCTGGCATTTCAACACCACACAGCATTCTTCTACCTGCTTTATATTCTCTAGCTGCATGACCGCTCATATAACCACGAATCACCATTTCAACTTTAAAAGGATCACATGCATAACCAATTGCCACATTTGCATCTGGTGTTGCAATCAACCAATTAGGCACTAAATCTTCTGTATCACGCATCATTTGCGTAGCTATCTGATTTAATATTTGTCCTTTATAAGGGATTCCTTTAGGCATCACGACATCGAAGGCACTTAAGCGATCGGAAGCAATCATTAATAATATATCGTTTTCTAGGGTATATACTTCTCGAACTTTTCCATGATAAACATTTTTTTGTCCTGGAAAAGTAAATTTGTTATCTGTAATCGTATTACTCATTCTTAATCTGTGTTTTCAATAGCCTTATAAGCTGAAATTACTTTTTTAACTAATTTATGTCTTATTACATCTTTATCATCCAAGTGAATGATTCCTACTCCATCAACATTCTTTAAAATCAATAATGCTTCTTTAAGTCCTGAAAGAGTGTGTCTTGGTAAATCTATTTGACCTGGATCACCTGTAATCATAAATTTGGCATTTTTTCCCATACGTGTTAAAAACATTTTCATTTGAGCATGGGTTGTATTTTGAGCTTCATCTAAAATTACAAAGGCATTATCCAATGTTCTACCTCTCATAAATGCTAAAGGTGCAATCTGAATCACTCCTTTTTCAATATTTGACTCTAATTTTTCAGCAGGTATCATATCACGCAATGCATCATAAAGAGGCATCATATATGGATCTAATTTTTCTTTTAAATCTCCTGGTAAAAATCCTAATTTCTCACCCGCTTCCACTGCTGGACGTGTTAAAATAATTCGTTTTACTTGTTTCTCTTTTAATGCTTTTACTGCTAAAGCAACTCCTGTATACGTTTTTCCTGTTCCTGCTGGACCTACAGCAAAAACCATATCATTTTTATACATTAATTGCACCAACTTACGCTGATTTGCAGTTTGTGGTTTTATCTTTCTACCACTCACACCATGAACTAAAACATCATTAGAACTAGCAGGAGTTTCATAATCAGCTTTACTATGGCTCATTAATACACGTTCTATTACATTTTCATCTAGCTTATTGTATTTAGCAAAATGTTCAAGTAACATGGATAATCGTTTATCAAATTCCTCTAATATTTCTTCATCTCCATAAGCTTTCACTTTATTTCCTCTAGCGACGATTTTTAACTTCGGAAAGTGTTGTTTTAATAAGTCTATATTTGCATTTTGTTGTCCAAAAAAATCGCGTGGACTAATCTCAGATAATTCGATAATAAGTTCGTTCAAAAGCAGTAATTTTTAGAATTTATATTTCTTATGCAAAATAGTTTTGCTACTAACAAAAGTACAGTATTTTTGTGGTAACAGATTCAATAAAATATCAACAATATGCCAAAGGCAATTATTACGCTTACAACAGACTTTGGAGAGAAAGATCACTTTGCTGGTGCGGTAAAAGGAGCAATCTATAATGAATTAGAAGATGTGAAAATTGTTGATATCTCTCATTCTGTTTCTCCATTTCATTTAACCGAAGCTGCCTATATCATTCAGAATGCATATAAAAGTTTTCCTAAAGGTAGTATTCATATCGTTGGTATAGATTCCGAATTAAACCCTGAAAATAAGCACATTGCGGTATGTTTAGATGGTCATTATTTTATTTGTGCCAATAACGGTATAATTTCTATGTTGGCTTCAGAAGTAAATCCCGAAAAAATTGTAGAAATAAATATTCATGATCGCATTGATACAAATTTTCCAGTATTAGATGTTTTTGTGAAAGTAGCCTGCCATATTGCACGAGGAGGCACACTTGAAGTGATTGGTAAATCTATTATCGATTTATTACCAGAAAATGGAGGCTTAAATCAGCTTACGGGTATAAAGCCTGTTATAAATAATGATGCCAGTCAAATTATAGGAAATGTAATTTATATTGATAATTATGGAAATGTAATCTGTAATATTTCAAAAAAGTTATTCGAAAAAATTGGAAAAGGAAGATCCTTTAAAATAAGTGCAAGAACTGCTAATTTTAGTGTTGTTCACACACATTATAGTGATGCAATTAATTTTGATGCTCCACAAGATAAACGTGAAGAAGATGGTAAAAAATTAGCCTTATGGAATTCTTCAGGATTTTTAGAGTTAGCCATTTATAAAAGCAATCCAAGTACTGTAGGTAGTGCCTCTTCCTTATTTGGATTAAATTTTCGAGACACGAT
>JAHRWC010000318.1 GCA_019090365.1 Flavobacteriaceae bacterium | reverse complement strand
TTTTAATACACTTTTAGACCTTATTCTTTAGTGAAATAAAACACTAACTATTTAAAGTTTAAACGATAACTCGAAAAAATAATAAAAGTTGTGTTGTCTAGCTATTTCGAGGCACTCTAAATAACAAAAGACCACCAACAACAAAGAATACTACTAGAAATAATATAGAATTTCTCATGCTATCAGTAATATGGTCTATTACACCATAAATAAGCATCCCAAATACAATACCTACTTTTTCTGCAACATCATAAAAACTAAAGTATGAGGTAGTATCTTCAGTATCTGGTAAAAATTTTGAATACGTTGAACGTGAAAGTGCTTGAATCCCTCCCATTACTAAACCTACTAAACTAGCTGTTGCATAAAACTGCATTGGAGATCTTATAAAAAAGGCTATAATACAAATACTTGCCCAAATACCATTAATTACTATTAGTGTTGGGATATTACCATACTTCTTTGATGAAAGCGATGTTAAAAATGCTCCCAAAATAGCTACTAACTGTATTAATAAGATACTCAGTATTAGTCCAAAAGTTTTACTGTCTGAATCTCCCCAATTTATTTCTTGTTCTCCAAAATAAGTAGCAACTAACATTACAGTTTGTACTGCCATACTATACACAAAGAATGCAACCAAATAACGTTTTAAAGTTTTATTTTCTGAAAGTGAATTATATACTCCTCTTAGTTCTTTAAAACCATCAAATAAAATCCGATAGGTTACTTTATTATTTGATCTGTTTCCTTTGGGTAAATGATAAAAAGTATATTGACTAAAAAGAATCCACCATATCCCTACTGAAACAAATGAAAACTGCATTGCTTTCATACTACCTGCTCCGCCTTCACCTAAACCATAAATTTCAGGCTTCATAACCATTGTTAAGTTAAATACTAATAATATTACACTACCTATATATCCTAATGAAAACCCTTTAGCACTTAATTTATCTTGTTGTTCAGGAAAAGCAACGTCTGGTAAATACGAATTATAAAAAACCCAACTACTCCAAAATCCAACTAAGGCTAAAAAATACAATAGCAAGCTTAGATGAATATTTTCTAGAGTAAAGTAATACATTCCCATACATGAAAATGCTCCTAAATAACAAAAGAACTTCATGAAAACTTTTTTGTTTCCAACATAATCTGCAATTCCAGAAAGAATCGGAATAAATATAGAAACCACTGTAAATGCAATAGCTGTAGTATAACTAATTAATGGAGTACTTCTTATTTCACCTCCAAAGACAATTACTGTATCTACTTCAGCAATACTAAATAAAGATTGATAATAGAGTGGAAAAATTGCAGATGCAATTACTAAACTATATACTGAATTTGCCCAGTCGTAAAATGCCCAAGCATTTAATAACTTTTTACTTCCTTTTTGTAATTGCTCCATAAAATTGTATAAAAAAAGCTGCCTTAAAAGGCAGCTCCTAAAGTAATAAAATATTAATTAAACTTATCTTTTAAAACTTGTTACTCCAAATTTTCTTGCTTCAGCTTTAGCATCAGCCGCCCAACTTTTAATATTATTAATTCTAGTATCACTTGAAGGGTGAGTACTTAAAATTTCCGCAGGAGCATTCCCTCCAGCATTTTCTTTCATACGTACCCATAAATCAGCAGCTTCAAGAGGCTCGTAACCAGCTATTGCCATTAATGTTAATCCTATTCTATCTGCTTCACTTTCATGGCCTCTACTAAATGGTAACATTACTCCTACTGTTGATCCAATTCCATAAGCATCATTAAATATTTGTTGATTTTTAGGATCTTTACTAAATGCTACATTTCCTGCAACTGCACCTAATGCTTGTAATTGACCCGCACTCATTCTTTGTTGACCATGATTAGCTAATGCGTGAGCAACTTCATGTCCCATTACAGCAGCGATTCCTGCTTCTCCTTGAGTAATTGGTAAAATTCCTGTATAAAAAACTATTTTTCCTCCTGGCATACACCAAGCATTAACAGCTGGATCTTCTACTAAATTATAATCCCAAGCATAATCTTTTAAATATCCTGCATATCCGTTTGCAGTTAAATATCTTTCAGCTGCAATAGAAATTTTTTGACCAATATTAGTAATCATTCTGGCATCGGCAGTGTTCTTTATCACTTTATGTTCCGATAAAAACTGATCATATTGCTGAAATGCCATTGGTAATATCTGTGAGTTTGGCACAAGAGCTAATGTCTTTTTTCCAGTAAATGGATTTGTACTACACGCTACCGCAAATAATACTATAGTAAAAATGGAAAGTGCTTTTTTAAGTTTCATTGTAATGGTTTTTTATTTAATAATTTAAATATAATACTATAAATAATAATATATCTTAATATTGTTAAACAATTTCTATGCCATTGAAAAAAAATGTTATTTTCATCGTTTAAATGAAACTTTCAACTTTGGAATGACTTTTGTAAATAAATAAAAAACAAAAATATATTATGAAAAAATTACTCTTATTTCTAGCAATCTCATCAACATTTCTTTTTTCATCTTGTGAAGGTGAAGACGGTCAAGACGGTATTAATATTTTAGGTCAAGTTTATGAAGTGACTACAGATCTTAATTATGACTCTCCAAATAATTTATGGCGCAACATTGTAACTATTCCTAATGATATAGTAGTTTATGAATCAGATGTTGTATTAGTGTATCTTTTAGAAGATGTTTCTCAAAATGGTCATGATCTCTGGAGCCCTTTACCACAAAACTTTTTCTTAAGTAATGGAGATATTATTCAATATGTTTATAATCATACATTTTTTGATGTTGAAATATTAATCGATGGTAATTTTGATTTAATCTCGTTAGGAAATCAATTTACAGACGACCAAACCTTCAGAATTGCAATCGTTCCAGCTGAATATGCAACAGCTAATTTAAGCATGGAAGAGTTATTGCAAAACCTTGAAATAAATAACGCTCAAATTGAAACTATTTCAAATTAGTTAATCATAAATAAAAATATTTGAGAGCGTGTGTATTTTACTCACGCTCTTTTTTTTTAATATAATTTGTACATTTAAACTTCAGAAAAAACCATGAAAAAAGTAATTCTATTATTGTTAACAATCATATTAGTTAGCTGTAACTCTTCTGCACAAGATAAAAAAGAAGCAAAAGTGTTTCCTATTACAAAAACTAAAAAAGAATGGAAAGCCCAACTAACTTCTGAACAATATAATGTCTTAAGAAAAGCAGGAACTGAAGCAAGGTGGTCTAGCCCTTTTAACACTAATCACGAAGAAGGTGTCTATGTTTGTGCAGCTTGTGATACTCCTTTGTTTAAAAGCAAAGATAAATTTGAAAGCGGTTCTGGCTGGCCTTCATTTGATAGAGAAATAAAAGGAAATGTTGAATTTGATGTAGATTACAACCTGGGTTATGCACGATCTGAAGAACATTGTGCAACTTGTGGAGGTCATTTAGGTCATGTGTTTCAAGATGGACCAAGAGAAACTACAGGAAAAAGGCATTGTATTAATGGTGTTGCATTAAAATTTATTCCGAAGAAAGATGAATAATAAAAAATATCCTTTCCAAAAATCTGAAGCAGATTGGAAAGAACAATTAGGAGACGAACAATATAGAGTACTACGAGAAAAAGGTACTGAACGTCCTTTTACAGGTAAATATAATTTACATGCAGAAAAAGGCACATTTACTTGTGGAGCCTGTAACATTCCTTTATTTGTGAGTAATTCAAAATTTGACAGTGGTTGTGGTTGGCCTTCTTTTGATGAATCTATTGAAGGTTCTGTAGAATATATAAAAGATAAAAGTCATGGCATGATTCGAACTGAAATTCTTTGTACTAATTGTGGAAGTCATCTCGGACATGTATTCCCAGATGGACCTACAAACACAGGACAACGCTATTGTGTGAATTCAGCTTCATTAGATTTTAATAAAGAGTAATAAACTTTCCTAAATATTATAAAAATACAAGGTAACGTTCTATGTTACGCTTACATTTCGTAATTTCGTTTCCTCAAATAATGATTTTAAAATAAGAAAATGAGTAAATACGATATTATTGTTTTAGGAAGTGGTCCTGGTGGATATGTTACAGCGATTAGAGCATCTCAATTAGGCTTTAAAACTGCTGTTATTGAAAAGGAAAACCTAGGTGGTGTTTGTCTTAACTGGGGATGTATTCCAACTAAAGCGCTGTTAAAAAGTGCTCAAGTATTTGACTATTTAAAACATGCAGAAGATTATGGACTTACCGTAAAAGAATTTGACAAAGATTTTGACAAAGTTGTAGAACGTAGTCGTGGTGTTGCTGATGGAATGAGTAAAGGGGTTCAATTTTTAATGAAAAAAAATAAAATTGACGTTATCAATGGATTCGGAACATTAAAACCTGGAAAAAAGGTAGAAGTTGATGGAAAAGAATATTCAGCAGATCATATAATCATTGCTACTGGAGCAAGATCAAGAGAATTGCCTAGCTTAAAACAAGATGGTAAAAAAGTGATTGGATATCGTGAAGCCATGACGCTAAAAAAACAACCTAAAAGCATGATTGTGGTTGGTAGTGGAGCGATTGGTGTTGAGTTTGCACATTTTTACAATGCAATGGGAACTGATGTTACTATTGTAGAGTATTTACCAAACTTAGTTCCTCTTGAAGATGAAGATATCTCAAAACAATTTGGACGTTCTTTCAAAAAAGCTGGAATTAAAGTAATGACTAATTCTTCAGTAGAAAAAGTTGATACTTCTGGAAAAACTATAAAAGCTACAGTAAAAACAAAAAAAGGAGAAGAAATTCTTGAAGCGGAGATTGTATTATCTGCTGTCGGAATTAAATCTAACCTTGAAAACATTGGATTAGAAGATGTAGGCATTGTAGTAGACAGAGATAAGATTTTAGTAAATGATTGGTACCAAACTAACATTCCTGGCTATTATGCTATTGGTGATGTTGTTCCAGGTCCTGCTCTAGCACACGTTGCTTCTGCGGAAGGAATTACTTGTGTTGAAAAAATAAAAGGAATGCATGTGGAAGCGATTGACTACGGAAATATTCCTGGTTGTACATATGCTACACCTGAAATTGCTTCAGTTGGATTCACTGAAAAACAAGCAAAAGAAGCGGGTTACGATTTAAAAGTTGGTAAGTTTCCTTTTTCAGCTAGTGGAAAAGCAAGTGCTGCTGGAACAAAAGAAGGTTTTGTAAAAGTTATATTTGATGCTAAATATGGCGAATGGTTAGGATGTCATATGATTGGTGCAGGTGTAACCGATATGATTGCAGAAGCGGTATTAGGTAGAAAATTAGAAACAACTGGGCATGAAGTATTAAAAGCAATACATCCTCATCCAACGATGAGTGAAGCTGTTATGGAAGCAGTTGCTGATGCTTATGATGAAGTAATTCACCTATAAGACTAACAAATAATTTATTTTAAAAGCGTTGCAAGTTAATTTGTAACGCTTTTTTTATTTGGGATTAAATCACAAAACCAAAATTGTGAGTCCCAAGAAGTATCCTCATCTATTAAACTATCATCATTTTTATTTGTAGATGATGAATATGTACGAAGAACCTTCTCTCCTATTTCAAATGAAATTGGTCTTGTAAAAATTGGTCCATCATATACAAAAGTATGGAACTCTCCATTTTCTCCACAAGGATCTACATTTTCAGGAAGCTCGTTCAAAAAGGATTCATCAATTATTCTACCTACAAAGGAGGCATCTAACAATTTAGCATTAACACAAACTGTAATCGCTTTAAAACCCAATGATAAAAATTGAGTCATCAAATCTTTAGTATTTTGTTGCCATAATGGAAAAACTGCTTTTATTCCACATTTAGCTAACTGAATTTCTCTGAAAGCTCTTAGATCTTCTAAATAAATATCCCCGAAAGCTGCATACCTATAGCCTTGATTGAATAAGTTTTTGGTTATTTTTTCCATTTCAAGAGCGTACTGTTCCATTGAAACAGATTCAGAAAGATAGGTTTTCTGTAAAGGCAAACCGATGCTTTTTGCTTGTTCATCTAATAGATCTTCACGAAGACCGTGCATAGATACTCTACCATAAGCATCGCTAAGAGTTGTAACAAGAATATCTACTTTATATTTTTTATTGTAATCTAGTAAGAGGTACAAAGCCAAAGAAGAATCTTTTCCTGAACTCCAATTAAAATAAGTTTTACTCATATTTTAATTCAAAAACTTTGAATAGCTAATTTATAACTTTTCAACCCAAAGCCTAGAATTACTCCTTTTGCATTTGGAGAAATATAGGAGGTATGTCTAAACTCTTCCCTTGAAAAAGTATTTGAAATATGAACTTCTACAACTGGAGTTGTTATTGCCTTTACTGCATCTCCAATACCAATAGATGTATGTGTATATGCAGCTGCGTTTAATATAATCCCATCATAAGTATAACCTACTTCTTGAATTTTATCGATGAGTTCACCTTCAATATTAGATTGAAATTGTTCAAGTTCAATAGAATGATATTCTTTTTGAAGAAGATTAAAATAATCATCGAATGACTGATTGCCATAAATCTCAGTTTCTCTTTTTCCTAGAAGGTTAATGTTAGGACCATTGATAATGATGATTTTCATACTGTAAATGTATTAAAATAAAGGTAAAAAAAAACGTCCTGAAAATCAGGACGTCTTTCATATTCTATAATTTTAGATTATAAACCGAAGTCTACACCTAAGTTAATTGTGTTAAATGTAAATCCATCATCACTTACACCAGTGTAAGAAAATATAATATCTGTATTCTCTCCAACACCATAAGCTACTCTTGGACGGTAATAAAAACCACCATCAACTCCATCACCTATACCTAAAGCATACCCTATATCTGCACCTAAAGAAAATTGTTCAGATAACATATAACGTGCAGCAGCTGCAATTGGAATGTACTGAGCATCTTCTACATCAATAGTCCCAAATGCACCAAGATCAATCTCATCACCAAATGAATGAGAATACCCTGAAGCAACACCAGCTTCAAAACTTTCAGCTACTTCCCATAGCATAGAAATGTCTAAACCAACATTAAAAGAGTAAAAATCACCAGCATCACCAATAGGTAAACCAGCATTAATTCCAGCTCTAAATTGTCCTTGCGCACTAGAAGCTGTAAATGCGAAAACTGCAAACGCAGCAAATAATAATACTTTTTTCATAATTTAATAGTTTGATTAATATATAACCAAATTTAAAACTTTTTTTTCGAGAATTTAGTAAGGCAAGTGCCTTATATTAACAATTAATTGTTAATAACCTGAAAATTAGAACATAAAAAAAGCCATTTACAGTGTGTAAATGGCTTTTTTTATGTTTTCCTTATTCTAATTATAGAAACGAATAACCTACTGATAGGTTGAAAACAGAGTTTTTACTTCCACTATCTTTAACAACATCAGTTAATCCAAAATTATAACGAGCAGCTAATCTAATTCCCATTGGTAAATCATAACCAACACCAGCAACACCTGTTAAATCAAATGATTCAGCGTCAATATCACTATCCTCTACTATAAATCCGAATTGAGGACCCGCTTGAAGATTTAAACCTTTAAATACAAAATAACGTAACACAACTGGTACATTAACATAATCAAGATCTAAATCACCAATCTTAGGATCAGCTCCTTGTTGAGAATAAAGCAAATCAGCTTGAATTGCGATATTATCATTAAATTTAATTCCTCCAAATACACCAATTACAAAGCCTGTCTTATTATCAAGACCAGATGCATCTGTTAATGTTGCAAAATTTGCACCTGCTTTAATACCAAAATCTACTCCTTGAGCAAATGTTGCAGTAGAAAGAAGTGCTGTAAATACGATTAAAACTAATTTTTTCATTTTTAAAATTTTATTGTTTTTTGATGCTGCAAATATAAACTAATTACAAGAATACCCTCTTTTATTTTATTTAAAGCTTTTATTTCATTTTTAAAAAAAGTAATATAGCTGAATGAAATGGCAACAAGCGATAACTTACTATCAAAACTATCTTCGGATAGAAAGAGGTTTATCTGAAAATTCCATTTCAAATTATACTTTCGATATTAGAAAGCTTCAGAAATGGCTTGAAAGCAATGATATAAATGAATCTGCTCTTACTATTTCAGAAACAACTTTAAAAGATTTCATCTATCATATTGCTAAAGAAGTTAACCCTAGATCACAAAGCAGAATTATATCTGGATTAAAAGGTTTTTTTAATTACCTCGTTTTTGAAGAATATAGATCTACCAACCCTATGGAACTCATTGAGAGTCCGAAATTAGGTAGAAAACTACCCGATGTTTTATCTATAGAAGAAATAGATACATTAAGTGCTTCAATTGATCTAAGCACTCCTCAGGGTGAACGTAATAGAGCTATTATTGAAACTCTTTATGGTTGCGGTTTGCGAGTTTCAGAATTAATCAATTTAAAAATATCTGATCTATTTTTTGATGAAGGATTCATTAAAGTTACTGGTAAAGGCAACAAACAACGTTTCATACCTATTGGTGCTTTAACTATAAAATATATTTTGATTTATAAAAATGAAATCAGAAACCATCAAATCGTACAACCGCTAGCAAAAGATACTTTATTTTTAAATAGAAGAGGTAAAGGTTTAACTCGGGCTATGATCTTTCATATTGTAAAAGAATTGACAGAAAAAAATGGCATTAAAAAGAAAATAAGTCCGCATACATTTAGGCATTCTTTCGCAACACATTTATTAGAAAATGGAGCCGATTTAAGGGCTATTCAGCAAATGTTAGGGCATGAAAGCATTACTACTACTGAAATATACACACATATTGACACCACGCATCTAACTGAGATAATCAATAAATTTCATCCTAGAAAATAAGCCCTATTTGGCAATATTCACCGCTCTTGTTTCTCTAATTACCGTAACTTTTACTTGACCAGGATAGGTCATTTCAGTTTGAATTTTTTGTGAAATACTAAATGATAATTCTGAAGCTTTTTCATCGCTTACTTTTTCACTTTCAACCATTACTCGCAATTCTCTACCAGCCTGAATTGCATAAGCCTTAGTTACTCCTGTAAATCCAAATGCTACATCTTCAAGGTCCTTTAAACGTTGAATATATGAGTCTAACACTTGTCTTCTAGCTCCAGGTCTTGCTCCACTAATGGCATCACAAACTTGAACGATTGGAGATAATAAACTAGTCATTTCAATTTCATCGTGGTGAGCACCAATAGCATTACAAACTTCAGTTTTTTCACCATATTTTTCAGCCCATTGCATACCTAACAATGCGTGTGGTAATTCAGTTTCTGTATCTGGTACTTTACCAATATCATGTAATAAACCAGCTCGTTTTGCTAATTTGGTATTTAAGCCTAATTCTGCAGCCATAACCCCACAAAGCTTAGCAACTTCTCTTGAGTGTTGCAATAAGTTTTGACCATAAGATGAACGGAATTTCATACGACCAACTGCTTTTATTAGTTCAGGATGTAACCCATGAATTCCTAAGTCAATTACCGTACGTTTTCCAACTTCAATAATTTCTTCTTCAATTTGCTTGGTTGTTTTTTTAACAACTTCCTCAATTCTTGCAGGATGAATTCGACCATCTGTCACCAGTTTGTGTAAAGATAATCGTGCAATTTCTCTACGAACCGAATCAAAACAAGACATAATAATAGCTTCAGGTGTATCATCTACAATAATCTCAACTCCAGTAGCAGCTTCAATCGCTCTAATATTTCTTCCTTCTCTACCAATAATTCGACCTTTTACATCATCACTTTCAAGGTTAAATACAGATACACAATTATCGATTGCTTCTTCAGTTCCAATTCTCTGGATCGTATTAATTACAATCTTTTTTGCTTCTTGTTGTGCTGTTAGTTTAGCTTCTTCCATTGTATTTTGGATGAATGCCATTGCATTGGTCTTAGTTTCATCTTTAATACTTTCTAAGAGTTGAGTTTTTGCATCTTCTGCAGAAAGACTAGAAATTACCTCTAATTGTTCTACCTGCCTTCTGTGCATTTTATCTACCTCTTTTTGTTTCTTCTGAACATAAGTTAGACGCTCATCATAATCTTTCCTCTTTTTGTCTACCTCATCATTTAGCTTTTTACTTTTAGCTAATTCATTTGAAACCTGAGATTCTTTATCACGTGTACGTTTTTCAGCATCCGATATTTTTTTATCTCTATTTAAAATAACTTTTTCATGCTCAGATTTAAGTTCAATAAACTTTTCTTTAGCTTGAAGAATTTTATCTTTTTTAATTGATTCTGCATCTTTCGCGGCGTCTTTTGCTATTGTTGAAGCCCTCTTTTTAGCGGATTTAATAAGCTGAGAAGCATTGTTTCTTTCAAGCATTTTTGCTATTAGAAACCCTACTACAAGCGCTATAATTCCTACTATTATTATTGTTACAATGTTGTCCATTATCTTGTTTTTATATATAAAAAAAGCCTACATTAATAACAGGATTTGAATAAACTCCTTAGAACAAGTTTAGGGCTAACAAGTTGATCAAGTATCCGCTCGAAGACGGCTCGCTTTTACAACTTCAACTCACCCTTTCTAAAGAATTCGTGTTGAGTTTACCAAAATAAGTATTAATGTAGGCAGTAACCTAATATTTTAATTTAAAGAACGTTACGATACATGCTCTTGCAACATACGATTTAAAGCTTCTAACTTTTCCTCGATATGATGACTAACTTCTATTGTATCTATTTGTTTTTGTTCTACCTGAGCTGCAAATTGTAAAGCACTCATTGCTAATACATCCTGCTTATCTCGTACGGCATAACTTTTTTCGAATTTCTTAATCATTTCTTCAATCTTTTTTGCAGCTTTTCGGAGTCCTTCTTCTTGACTTGGGTTTATCGTTAATGGATATACCCTATCTGCAACAGATATCTTAATTTTTAATTGGTTCGACATATTTTAATTTATTCGGTTAAATGCGTTATACACTTATCAATTTCCCGAACAAGAGCATTTATTTTGAGTTTTGTTTCTCTTTTGTGTTGGTCACTGCCAAGCATTGAATTTGCCAATTTAAGTGAATTACATTTATCTCGCCATTCATCAACTTCTTGGTTGATTTTTTGCTGCTGAGATTTTAAAACTGTTACTTCTTCTTCTAATTTCAGTTTAGTTAGCTTCAGATTGTCATAATTCTGAATTAACTTATTTATTCTATCTTCAAGAGAATCAACAACTTTTGATAAGTCACTCATTAAATTTAATTTCAATACTTCGTAAACAAAGTTAACAATCGAGAGCATAAAACCCAATAGTTTTCCTTTATTTTTTGTATTATTGAAAAACGTCCGTTTTAATTTCCTTATAACTCCTCTTATTATTGAACGAATTATTAAATTTGTATAATGAGAAAAATATTTTATTTATTCCTTTTTCTTACAGGAACAGTCTATTGTCAGAACAATATACCAACAGATTATTTTAATAATCCTATTGAAATACCACTCATACTTTCTGGTAGTTTTGGTGAATTAAGAAGTAATCACTTTCATAGTGGGCTTGACATTAAAACTCAACAACGGGAAGGAATTCCAATATATGCACCTGCAAATGGTTATGTAAGTCGCATAAAAGTAGCTCATTACGGCTATGGAAAAGCATTATATGTAAAACATCCTAATGGATATTCAACCGTATATGCTCACCTTAAAAATTATGCTGTAGATATTCAGGATTATGTAAAAAAAGAACAATACAAAAAAGAAAAATACACCTTAGAACTTTTCCCAGAAGATACTTTGTTAGTAGTTAAAAAGGGCGAGTTAATTGGATATACAGGTAATAGTGGCAGCAGTGGCGGTCCTCATTTGCATTTCGAAATTAGAGATGCAAGTTCACGTCCAATGAATCCTCTACTTTTTGGAATTGAAATTCCAGACACAAAAAAGCCTTTTGTAAGTAGTGTTTTTGCTTATCCATTAAGTGATAGTGCTCAGGTTAACAAATCTAGAAACCCAATAAAATTAAGATTAATTTCTCAAAAAGACGGTTCTTATAAAGTTGAAAAATGTACTGCTATTGGTAAAATTGGTTTTGGAATTTCAACTATAGATCAGCAAAATGGTGCTTCAAATAAAAATGGAGTTTATCAAATTAGATCAACTTTCAATGGTGAGGAAAAATTTAATGCGTTATTTGAAAAATTTTCATTTGCAGAAACCAGGTATTTAAATCGCTATATAGATTACAAATATTTCAAGAAGAATAAAAGCAGAGTGCAAAAATTATTCAGAGAAACTAATAATCCGTTAAGTCTTATTAAAAATGATGCAGATAACGGAACTATTACGATTGAAGATGGGTTTAAATCTGTTTACACTATTGAAGTAAGGGATTATAAAAATAACAAAACCACTATTTCTATTCCTATTGAAGGTAAGTCTGAAAAGAATTCAATTCCGAAGAAAGACAATACCACCAATGATTTTGTATATGCAAATCAAGCAACTTCAATAACAAAAGGAAAGTTTAGCGTTTATATTCCTGCCAATAGCTTTTATGAAGACACATATTTAGACATTGAAGCAAAAGGAGATACTTTAAAGTTTCATAAAGATGAAATTCCTTTACACAAAAACTTTACAATTACTGTAGACGCATCAAATTATGAGAAGAAAGATTTAAGCAGTTTATATATTGGAAGATTAAATTATAAAGGCGATCCTTATTTTAATAGAACTAGCATTAAGGATTCTAAATTATCTGCAAGAACAAGGACTTTGGGATCTTTTGTATTAGTTTCAGACACAACTGCTCCCTCTATTAAACCAGTTAATTTTGAAAACAAAAAATGGATTAGCAAGAACAAAACATTGAAACTTAAAATTGAAGATGACTTTAGTGGCATTAGTTCATATCGAGCTACCATTAATGGAAAATTCATTTTAATGGAATATAATTACAAAAAAGACGTTTTAACTTATAATTTTGACGATAAAATAATTTCAGAATCAGAAAATAATTTGAAAGTAATTGTTATAGATAATGTAGGAAATAATGCTACATTTGAAGCAACATTTTTCAGAAAATAAACATAACCAGCGATTTGAAGACATCATATTTTACTTACCTATTTCTTTTATTCATTTCAACAACTAGTTTAATTGCTCAAACAGCAACAATTAAAGGACTCGTTCTTGATGAAAATAACCAACCTGTTTCTGGAGTAAACGTTACTTATGGTGACGAAAATGGTACCATGACAGATTTAAACGGATTTTATTTATTGAAAATCCCTGCGAATCAAGAAATTGTTATTACTTTTTCTCATATCAGTAATAAAAATGTACAACTTACTGTAAAAGAAGTTAGCCCTAATACCGATTTTGAGCTTAACCCAGTAATGAAAACTGACATTGAACAAATTGGTGTTGTTGAATTAATGTCTCGTAAAAAAAGAAAACGAATTGAAGGTATAACAACTATTAGTCCAGAAGCTATTCGAAAAATACCTGGCGCAAATGCTGGAGTTGAAACCCTAATT
>JAHRWC010000317.1 GCA_019090365.1 Flavobacteriaceae bacterium | reverse complement strand
TAGAACTTGTTGAAGCTTTAAAAATTGTACTTTCTGGAGATATTTATTTGCAAAAAGATATTCAGAAAAAACTATACAATCAAACTTCAAAAAAGAAAATAGGTAATGGCTTAATTCCTAAAATCACAAGAAGAGAACAAGAAGTGTTACTTGCTATATCTGAAGAACTTACCACACAAGAAATCTCTGAAAAACTATTTATTAGTCCGAAAACAGTAGAAACTCATCGCATGAATTTAATGAGCAAGTTGGGAGCTAAAAACAGTGTGGGGATTATTAAAATTGCAATTGAAAATCAGTTATTGTAGAATAAGACTTATTTTTGCAGTTCAATTTTTTTTATGTCACAAGTTTATATCGAATATCATTTTTTAGTGAGCCCATTACCATTAGGAAATGAAATTTTAATAGCCGAATTAGGCTATGCAGGTTTCGAAAGTTTTGTAGAAGACGAAACAGGAGTCAAAGCCTATATTCAACAACCCGATTGGAATGAACAAATTTTAGATACCATTCAGATTTTACATTCTGAAGAATTTGAAATTTCTTTCACTTTTAAAGAAATTGAACAAGTCAATTGGAATGCCGAATGGGAGAAAAATTTTCCATCGATAGAAGTTGATGGTAAATGCATCGTACGTGCTCCATTTCATCCTGAATCAAATGTAGCATATGAAATTGTTATTGAGCCAAAAATGTCATTCGGGACTGGGCATCATGAAACAACTTATATGATGCTCCAACATTTATTGGAAACTGACTTTAAAGGAAAAAGTGCATTGGATATGGGTTGTGGAACAGCTGTTTTGGCTATTCTTGCAGAAATGAGAGGAGCATTAAAAATTGATGCAATCGATATAGATGAGTGGTGTTATGAAAATTCAATAGAAAATATTGAAAGGAATAATTGTAATAATATTAAACCTTATTTAGGGGATGCTACATTGTTAAAAAACAAAAAATACGATGTCATTATTGCAAATATCAATCGTAATATATTGTTGCAAGATATGGCAACCTATAGAGCTTGTTTAGAAGAAGGAGGTCAGTTGTTTTTAAGTGGATTTTATTCAGAAGATTTAAATTTAATTAAAGAAACCTGTACGAATCTTGGATTTTCATTCGTTTCTAATAAAGAAAGAAACAACTGGATTGCAGCAAAATTTGTAATTTAGTAGTAAATAAAATTGAGCGTATTATCTTTTTATGAGTACAAAAGAAAAATTACAAGAAGATTTAGCAGTTGCTGAAAAAGAAAGTGATCAACATGAAATCATTTTATATAATGATGATGTGAATACGTTTGATCATGTAATAAATACATTGATTTATGCATGTGAGCATACTCCAGAGCAAGCAGAACAATGTTCTATAATTGTTCATTATAAAGGCAAGTGTGGTGTTAAAACTGGTACATACGAAGAACTTAAACCTCGCTGTAGCATGTTATTGAATGCCGACTTGAACGCTGAAATTGTTTAATCTTCTTGAATTAGCATACATTTCATCGAAAAATAATAATAAAAAGTTTATTTATTTAAATTTTTTTATTTCATTTGTAAAGCGATAGCTGAACAAAATGAACTGTGTTTTTAGGTTCGGGCTTTTGAAAACTAGGAAGTTATATTCAAAAGCAGCTTATAGGATAAGTAACCGAAATTTAGAGCTAACTTCCGCTGCTTTTTTTATTTTTAGTCTGTACATATTTGCTGATGTACTAAATAATACTTTTCAATTATGAGAAGGGTTATAGTAGACTATAAGAAATTGAACGAAGACATCTTAGATCTTTTAGTAGATAAATTCCCTCATGGATATAGTGATTCAGATATAATTTCTTTTAGAAATATTAAAAATGAACTCATTGAAGCTGTAGAAGTTAAAGATGAAGACACTATTTATTTAGTGAAAGTAGGTGTTTATTTAGGTGCTGCCATGGAAAATCATGAAGATTTATTAAATGATGACGATATAAATAATAATTCAAATAATTCTTTAATGGGATTAGATTCAGAAGAATAACAAGCCCTAATACCTAAATGAAAATAGCTACTTTTATTTCATTCACTGACGGTTTCTTTAAATTTACTTTCGAAAATGGTGAAGACATGTATTTTGAAGAAATACATCCAAAAGTTTTGCATCAATTCGATTTAGAAAACGATGAAGATTATATTGATCAAGAGTTTAAAGTAATTTATTCTGAATCAATGTTGGATGATGAAACAATGTATTATCGTATAGAAAATCTAAAAATAGTTTAGTTTAAATTATATTGAATACTCTTTAATTCATTGTTTTTATATTGAATAGAATACTCTTTCCCTTTTTCCTTAAATTGTACTTCAAAGTCTGAAGAATACGCTTTGTCATTAGTAGGGAACCAATCTTTTTGTTTTTTATCGATACAAATAAATAAACCGTTTTCATCACCAATGGCACAAAAACGTTCAAATCCGCCATCATAAATTTCTATACCAGATTGTTTATGAAGTATGTTGAATTCTTTTTCGATATCAAATGTCGGAAGACCAATTTCAGAAATATTTAAAAAGAAATTTGAATCAAATATTTCAACAGAATTATTCTGAAGATTCTTTCTAGCAATCAACTCAACAATGTTTTTATCTTCATCATAGAAGTACATTGCTTTCGAATTCCATGACTCAAAATCTTGTATTTCGTTTGCTTCATCTTTTAATATCGTCACTTTACTTTTTAACCAATCCAAAGCTTCCACTTCTTTGTTTGCTGGAATATTGATTGCAAAATGATACGGTGTAGTTTCAGCTTTATATTCAATTTTTAAAAGTGATGTTCCAATTTGTATAGAAATGGAGTTGCTATCTTCTTTAATAATGGATAAGCCTAATAGATTTGAGTAAAAGTCAGCTTGTGCTTTTATGTTAGGGCTGTATATTATTAATTCTTGTATCTGCATCTTCTTTTCTGATTATAATACAAAGATGCAAAAGTCTATTGTCAATACTTAATAAATATAATCGATTAAAAAATTATTACTATAGCTAAAATCAATTATTCTGTTGTTTTCAAATAATATTTCTTCCGAAGCCAAAATGAAACCCTCACTAATAGTATTAGAGCAGGCACTTCAACCAATGGTCCTATAACGCCTGCAAAAGCTTGTCCTGAGTTTAATCCAAAAACTGCTATCGCAACAGCAATAGCCAATTCAAAGTTGTTTCCGGCTGCTGTAAAGGCTACTGAAGCAGTTTTGTCGTATTCGGCACCTGTGGCTTTGGTAAAGAAAAATCCGATGATAAACATCAAAGTGAAATAGATCAATAATGGAACGGCAATGATTAGAACATCCATTGGGATTTCAACAATCAATTCGCCTTTCAACGAAAACATCACCACAATGGTAAATAACAAAGCGATTAAGGTCATCGGTGAAATGGTTGGAATAAATTTATTTGTATACCAATCTTCTCCTTTTAGTTTCACTAAAATCAAACGACTCAAAATTCCTAATGCGAAAGGAATTCCTAAATAGATGGCTACACTTTCCGCAATGGTAGCAATCGAAATATCTACAATTGCACCTTCAAATCCGAAGTATGGCGGTAAGACCGTAATAAATAACCATGCGTAAAAGCTATACGCAAATACTTGAAAAATACTATTCAGTGCTACCAAACCAGCTCCGTATTCAGAACTTCCTTCAGCTAAATCATTC
>JAHRWC010000316.1 GCA_019090365.1 Flavobacteriaceae bacterium | reverse complement strand
TCTGTTAGAGAACCTGAAGTTTTTTGGGAAGAAATTGCCGAAGAACATTTTACATGGCATAAAAGATGGGATAAAGTTTTAAGCTGGGATTTTTCAAAACCTGAAGTAAAATGGTATGAAGGAGCTCAATTGAATATTACTGAAAACTGTATAGACCGTCATTTAAGAACAAAAGGTGATAAAACCGCCATCTTGTTCGAACCTAACGATCCGACAGAAGAAGCACAACATATTACATACAATCAATTACATGAACGAGTAAATAGGTTTGCTAATGTGCTAAAATCTAAAGGAATTAACAAAGGAGATCGTGTTTGTATTTACCTGCCTATGATTCCAGAATTAGCCGTTTCAGTGCTTGCTTGTGCTCGAATTGGCGCAATTCATTCTGTTGTATTTGCTGGTTTTTCAGCAACAGCACTTTCAACTAGAATCAACGATAGTGATTGTAAAATGGTGATTACTTCAGATGGTTCATTCAGAGGAAATAAAACGATTGATTTAAAAGGAATTGTAGATGAAGGTCTAGAAGATTGTCCTGGCGTTAACTCCGTACTTGTGGCAAAGAGAATTAATTCAGAAATTAATATGAAAGATGGTAGAGATGAATGGCTTCAACCTTTATTAGACAAAGCTTCTCCTGATTGTGAACCAGAAATCATGGATGCTGAGGATCCTTTATTTATACTTTATACTTCCGGATCGACTGGAAAACCAAAAGGAATGGTTCATTCTACAGCAGGTTATATGGTATATACTGCTTATACTTTCAAGAATGTATTTAATTATAGAGAAGATGATATTTACTGGTGTACGGCTGATATAGGCTGGATTACTGGTCATAGTTATATAGTTTATGGTCCTTTAGCAAATGGTGCTACTACAGTCATGTTTGAAGGTGTTCCAAGCTATCCTGACTATGGACGTTTCTGGGAAATAGTTGAAAAACATAAAATTAATCAGTTTTATACTGCGCCAACTGCAATTAGAGCCTTAGCAAAAGAAAAACTTGATTATGTGGATCGATATGACCTCTCTTCTTTAAAAGTATTAGGATCTGTAGGAGAACCAATTAATGAAGAAGCTTGGCATTGGTATAATGATAATGTTGGCAAACGAAAAAGCCCAGTAGTTGATACTTGGTGGCAAACTGAAACTGGAGGAATTATGATCACTCCTCTACCCTATGTTACTCCAACGATACCAACCTATGCTAGTTTACCATTTCCTGGAATTCAACCTACATTAATGGATGAAAATGGAGAAGAAATTAAAGGAAATCAAGTGGATGGAAGATTATGTATTAAGTTTCCTTGGCCTTCGATGGCTAGAACCATTTGGGGAAATCACCAACGTTATAAAGAAACTTACTTTTCAGCTTATGAAAACAAGTATTTTACGGGAGATGGAGCTTTGCGTGATGCCGTGGGTTATTACAGAATTACGGGACGTGTAGATGATGTTATTATTGTTTCTGGACATAATTTAGGTACAGCTCCAATTGAAGATGCCATTAATGAGCATCCTGCTGTAGCGGAATCTGCTATAGTTGGATTCCCTCATGACATAAAAGGTAATGCCCTTTACGGATACGTTATTCTAAAAGAAACTGGAGAATCTAGAAAACATGAAAATCTTAGAAAAGAGATCAATCAGATTATTACTGAACATATAGGACCAATAGCAAAACTTGATAAAATTCAGTTTACTGATGGTTTACCAAAAACCCGTTCTGGTAAAATCATGCGAAGAATTTTAAGAAAAATTGCTGGAAAAGACACAAGTAACTTAGGTGATACAAGTACTTTGCTAAATCCAGAAGTTGTTCAAGATATTATGGACAACGCTTTATAGTTAATATTTATAATAACCCTCTTCGATTACTATTAAAAAATAAATCGTTGAGGGTTATTTTTTTTGTCTTTTTAAGTGAAGATAGAATCTTTAAAAAGATCAATGCCGTTATATAAGCATCACCAGAAGCTGTATGTCGATCGTGTTTTTTCACATTAAAAATTTCACATAAATCATCTAAACCATAATGTTGTTTAGATTGATCATGCAAATTTGTTTTTTTGAATAAAATACCCGTATCCAACACTTTATTTTTAAGCTTTGGCAGCTCTAACCGTTTCAACATATTGTTTATCATGGATACATCGAATGCTGCATGATGAGCTACTAATACAGCATCTTTTAAATAATCTAAGAAAAGATTAATGGCTTCCTCCTCTTCTACTTTTTCAATTTCTCCTCCTTTAATAATTCCGTGAATTTCAACGGTTTCTTTATTAAACTTGTCTTGTTTTAAATACAATTCAAAGCCATCAGACACATCAATTACATTTCCTATAACTGAAATCGCTCCTATTGATAACACTCGATCTTTTAAAACATGTAAGCCTGTTGTTTCAGTATCAAAAACTACAAATCTTTGTTGATTTAATTCCTTATTAGAATTCTTTTTAAAATTAGAAGCATAGTCATTCCAATATTCAGGATAGTTTTTATTTCTGAATGGTTGCCACATATTATTTGAATTGGGAAAGATTAAAACGAGTTGTAATTAACTCCTGAATATCTTTAATAGGTTTAAAGCATCCTTTTAACTTTAAACGATCTGTTTTATTCAATTCATTTAAATCAATATACCTTCCAGAATCGTTATGCTTTATTCCTTCTTCAGTACGATATCTCAATAATATTTTAAAAGCATTGATGCAAGAGTGATATAAATCTTCATTTTGAGGTTCTAAAATTGCTAACTTTTCAAATCGCTTTACAGTACTATTAACATCTTTACTATTTAAAGAGAGCACTAATAATCTTGCAGCATCTATTAATGGCATTAAGGCTCTTGCCTTAAGGTCAAACTGATCTTTATGTTCGCCACTATGTTCAACTAGAAATTGTCTAAAGAAGCTTAAAGGAGCTGGATTTCTTAGTGAATTAACTCCAAGAAAGTTTAAGAATATCTCGTATTCATTTATTGATTTGAAAATACTTTCAGACATTTCATCCACTAGTTTTTTAGAGCCATAGACTACATTATAATCAAAAAATATAGTACATAACATGATTTTATCCTCATCTGGATGCGTAATCCAATTATTAAATTGTTGTTTCCATTCAGATAAAGACAAGCACCATTTCGGATTACTTGCCATCATTTCAGCTGGGCAATATTCGAAACCGATTATATGTAGTTTTCTTGTGATCTTTTCTGAAAGAGATAAAAAATAGTTTTTTGTTTCTGTATTTTTTTCTTCTGAAACATTTTCAAAAACCAGCGCATTGTCTTGATCTGTAAAAAGAAGTTGTTCACTCCTTCCTTGACTTCCAAGAGCTAACCATGTAAATTCAGCTTTAGGCGCATGCTCCATTTCTTTTACTGAAAAATCTATTGCTTTACTTGTTATAGCATCATTAATTGCTGAAATAACATTCGCTATAAATACAATCGGAATGTTTTGTTCAATATATCGTTTTAATAAATTGTGTACTTTCTTTCGAATGTATTGAAGGTCTTCAACTGTATTTGCCCTTTTAACTTCTTTGATTAAAACGGAAGGGTTATTTCCTCTAACAACAATAATGTCGTGTTCAGAGAGAATTCCTTTTAATTCAGTACTAGCAGTACCATCTTCAGTAATACATAAATGTGTTATTTTATGTTGAAGCATTGCAATTTGCGCTTCTGCAACAGTAATATTTGAAGGGTAAGAAATAACCGGAGAGGACATAATACTAGATACATTTTCTTCGATAGAAGTGGTTCCAGTAGCAATTTTAGTACGTAAATCTTTATCTGTTATAATACCTATAGGTTTTTTGTTTTCAGTTATAACAATAGAACCAACCCTTTTATCAGTCATAGTTCTTGCTGCATCCCTAATTATTGTATCCTTCGGACAAGAGATTGGGTTTTTTGAGTATTGAGCTGATTGAACTTCTGTGAAATGATTTTCTGAAGCTTGTAATACTTGAACATTTGCAAATAAAGTTCCTTTATCCTCATTAGAATAGGGATTACGCATATTAGTTGCAAAACTGGCTATTAAAAACTTATTGGCTTCAAGGTTTGTAGAAATAATTTCAGTCAAAATGTCTGAAGAGATACTATACACAATAGATTCTTCAACCGACTTTGCAGTAAGGATATAATTATTTTTTCGGATTAAAGCTCTTAAACCAAAAATATCCCCTTCATCACATTTATCAACAATAAAAGATTCATTCTCATTGTAAATGCCAATTGCGCCTTCTTTTACAATATAAAAATGTTGATGAATAGTTTCTTTACATTTAAATATGTATTCATTTTCTTCAAAATACAACACTCGTACATTTTCCGCAATCTTATATAACTCTTGTTGTGACAACACGTTAAATGGAGGATGCATTTTTAAAAAATCGTAGATACGTTCAGCAATAGTATTCTTCATTCCTCTAAATTATACAAAATAAATAGGTTAATTTATGAGTCTTATCATTTTTCTGCTAAATAGATATACTTCTATAATTAATAAGAAAAGTATTACAAGTTTAATCATTGTTTGCAATTTATATATAGTTCTAGAGTTTTAATAAAATTGAAGTAAAGGGTTTAATTTTTTCCTATTAAAATCCTCAAATTACTGAGTACTATTCAATATATATTCTGTCTC
>JAHRWC010000315.1 GCA_019090365.1 Flavobacteriaceae bacterium | reverse complement strand
GTTCGTCGGCAGCGTCAGATGTGTATAAGAGACAGCTTTCATTTAGCGTATAAAAAGAATCATCTAAAGTTTCATATGAAATACAGAATTCAACATCATTAGTAGCTGGTGTATACTTTCCTCCTGATTTTCTCCAAACCAAAATTTTAACTCTAAAGGCTTGATTTAATTGAGAGTTTGACTGCTGTAATAATGCAAGTATTTCATTTTCTAAATACTCCATCGTAAAATTCATAGGAATTTCAAATCGAAGAATTCTCATAGAGGACATTAATCTAAAGTAATGATCTTCCCAAAAAATAATTTTTCCTCCAGTATATTTTATTGTTTCAAAAATAGCATCTCCATATTGAAGGCCTCTGTTTTGAACAAATTCTTCTTTTTCAGTACTTGATACTAACTTCCCATTGAAATTTATCATAAAAAAAACCGCTTTATTATTAAAATTAAAGCGGTTCAAATATACTATTTAAATAAAATCTATTATACAGATCCTAAAACATGTTTAAGGTTAGATATCATATTTTCCCATAATAATTTTCCTTCTTCGACTTCATCTTCTTCAGCAAAATCAATAATCATAATGGACACATCTTTGGTAATTTCATCTACTTGAATTCTCAACTCAAAATAATAGTCGGTTCCTTCATCTTCTAACCATTGAAAACGTATCAGTTCTCCTTTCTTTTTCCCATATAATATGGCTTCTTCTTCGCTTCCCTCCCATATAAAAGTAAAGTTTTTTCCTCTAGAATTTACATTATCAGCATACCATTCTTGCATACCTGAAGGTGTAGATAAATATTGAAATAAAAGTGAAGGTGAGGCATGAAATGGGAACTCCATTTCATATTTAATTTTTTGATTCATTATAGTTTTCGTTAGCTCATGCCCAATATATAGATTTATTCGCTATTGTAAAAGAAAGAAGGCATAATATTTAAATTATTTTTTTAAGAAAAAAGAGCTGTAATATTTGTACTGAGACAATTTGTTTATATATTTGCCAACTCAAAAATGGCGTGGTAGCTCAGCCGGTTAGAGCGCAGCATTCATAATGCTGAGGTCGGGAGTTCGAGTCTCCCCCACGCTACAAAAAAAATCCCCTTAATTAGGGGATTTTTATATATATAATATTTACTTAAAAGCTTATAGCTTAATTACTTTAAGAACTTTAAAGTTGTTATTTGAAGTTACTTTAATAAAATACTGTCCAGAGTTTAAGTTTGATACATCTAATAAATGAGCATTCATTAAAGGACTTAAAGTTTGAAGTTTTCTTCCTAATTCATCAAAAATTTCGATGTTTGTAATTTCATCTTTAGCCTTTAAAAACAATTGATTTCTTACTGGATTAGGATAATACTGAACATTTAATTCATTTTTATCTGATATTGATAAATTTTCAACATAAGTAATTTCAGCAGTATTTGTTATAATTGGTGGGTTAAAATCAAAATATATTCCTGCTCTATTTCTAATAACATCGCCTATACTTATCGTTCCAATTAATGGTTTTACCTTAAATACTACAAAACCTTTACTTCCTTCTCTATCTTCTTCTTCAGTTGGTAAATTAATGCCATTAAATACAAATTCTATAGAGTTTTCGTTAATTACAATTTCATATTGGTGGCTTGCAGATATCATTACAAATGAACTCCAGTCCAGTTTTTCTTCTAAATCATCACGTACTCTCACATTTGTTGCTGGAGCTGTGCCTGTGTTTTGAAAACGAACAATAAAGTGAAGAAAATCTCCAACTTTATCTATGGTGATTTCTTCTCCCTCTAATATTCTTTTATCGTTTGGGTCGAAAGAATTTACTACAGATTGAGAAAGTTCAAAAACATTATCAGTTACGTCTTCATCTCCTGTAAAAGGACTTACAGTAGCATAAAAGTTTAAAATATCTCCATCTTCAACAACAGGTGGTTGAAATACAGAAAAATCTATTGTTATAAATCTTCTTTCTGAAGGTGCTAAATCAGCATAACTCCAACGCATCGAATTTCCTATTAAAGATTCAACAAATGGTGTTGAAGCAAGATATTCTAATTTTGATATATCAAAATTCAATTCAATTTCACCATCTATATTTGTTCTTCCAAGATTTTCATAAACAATTTGATAAGAGGAATCAAAACCAGGTTGTGCATTATCTAATGGGATAACTATAACATTTACATTTGATTCTAAGATAGATATTTCAGAAGTATTACTATTTAACTCTTCGCAAAGATTTGGCGCTAAAAAGCCATTAGCTTGTAAAATCAAGCCTTGACAAATAAGAATAAATAGTAAAAGTTTTTTCATGTAAACTTAAACCTGTTTTGGTTAGTTTGTAAATATATAAAAACTTTTGCTTAGAAATACTATTAATTTAGATATAGTCTAACATTGTCACAAATATAATAGAGTGTTTAATGATAATTATTCATTAAAATCGGTAAAAAGCAACGAATTCTTCAATTATCAGTAATAATACTTTATAAATATTAATGAATTTTATACTAGAAGTTTTCCTTGTAATTCTTCTAAAGTAACCGTCTGTTGTTCACCACTATTCATATCTTTCAGAGTAAATGATTGGTTTTCCATTTCTTTATCTCCTGCTAAAATCACAAAGGGAATACTGCGTTTATTCGCATAATTCATTTGTTTTCCCATCTTAGCATCATCTGGATATAATTCACTAGAAATTCCTGCAACTCTTAGCTTAGATATTGCTTTCATAGCATACATCGCTTCCTTTTCTCCAAAATTTATAAAAAGTACTTTAGTATTGGATATTACGGTTTCAGGAAATAAATTAAGTTCTTCTAGCACTAAATAAATACGATCTAAACCAAATGATATTCCTACTCCACTCATGTTTTTTAACCCAAAAATACCCGTAAGATCATCATATCTTCCTCCTCCACCGATGCTTCCCATTTTAACTCCTTCTGGAGGAGCTATTTCGAAAATAGCACCTGTATAATAGTTAAGTCCTCTAGCTAAAGTAACGTCTATCTCAAGATTAGCCGATTTTAACGAAAGGTTTTCAATTGAATTTGTTATAAATTCTAATTCTGAAATTCCTTTACATCCAATTTCTGAAGAAACCAACAATGTTTTAAGTAATTCTAGTTTTTCTGAAGCATTTCCACTTACCTTAAATAAAGGTTGAAGTTTATCAATTGCATTGTCTGAAATTCCTTTCGATTTCATTTCAGTAATAACTCCTTCTTCTCCTATTTTATCTAACTTATCTAATGCTACAGTGAAATCGATAAGTTTATCTTCAGCACCAATTACTTCAGCAATACCACTTAAAATCTTTCGATTATTCAATTTAATGGTAACACCCTTCAAATTTAATTTGTCAAATACATCATCATATAATTGTACTAATTCAACTTCTTGCCACAATGAATCTGAACCTACCACATCTGCATCGCATTGAAAGAACTCTCTAAAACGTCCTTTTTGTGGTCGATCTGCTCTCCAAACGGGTTGAATTTGATATCGTTTAAAGGGAAACGTAATCTCGTTTTGGTGTTGTACTACATAACGAGCAAAAGGCACTGTAAGGTCGTATCGCAAAGCTTTTTCAGAAATATATTTGGTCAATTTTTTACTATTCCTTTCAGCATACTCTTCTTCACTAATTGCTCTTTTGTTCGGATTTAAATAATCACCACTATTCAGAATCTTAAAAATTAAACGATCTCCTTCTTCTCCATACTTACCCATTAAGGTTTCACTTTTTTCAAAAGATGGGGTTTCTATCGGTTGAAATCCATAGGTTTTAAAACACGTACGTATGGTGTCAAAAATATAATTTCTTTGAACTACTTCTTGTGGAGAAAAATCTCTGGTTCCTTTCGGTATGGATGGTTTTTGTGCCATGGTATTAATCTAGGTGCTTTTCATTGCAAATATCATAATTTCTAATAGAAATTTTAAGTAATTTTAAAATAATAGTAACTTTATAGCTTGTTAGTAGTCTAATGATAAAAGAAAAAGCGAACATTTATGTTTTCACTACTTAAAGAGAATATCCGAATTGCTTTAGATTCCATTAGAAGTCAGTTACTTAGAACCATTTTAACTGTTGTTATTATTGGTATAGGAATTTGGGCTTTGGTAGGGATTTTAAGTGCTGTAAAAGCACTTGAAAATACAATATCTTCAAATTTTGCTTCAATGGGCTCTAATACGTTTAATATTCAGCGGTATGATTTTACGGTTCAACGTCATGGTGGAGAACGTGAAAAAATAAATCCGATTATTAGTTATCAAAATATTCGTGAATTTGAAGATGCTTATCAATACCCTTTAACGCAAACCTCTGTTTCTTTTAGAGGAACTGGAGCTGCTGAAGTTAAATATGAAAGCGAAAAAACAGATCCCGAAGTTCAAGTGTATGGTGTAAATGAATATTACTTAGATAATACAGGAACTAAAATTGAAAGAGGAAGAAATTTCAATGTGTTTGATACTCAAAACAATAATAAGGTATGCATATTAGGTTCCGATTTTGAAAAAGGAATCTTTAAAGGCGATGATCCTGTTAACCAAACTATAAGTATAAGAGGAGTAAAATTTAAAGTGATTGGAGTATTAGAATCTAAGGGCTCTACCTTTGGTAACAATCAAGATTTAAAGGTGTTAATTCCAATACAAGTTGCTCGTGGTATTTATACACAACCTAATATTAATTATACCATTAGTATTAAAGTTGAAAATACTGAACTTTTAGATACGGCACAAGATGAAGCCATCATTACGTTTAGAAATATTAGAAAGTTAAATCCAATAGAAGAGAATAACTTCGGAATGGAACGTAGTGATGATTTAATAAATCGTATTACAAGCATTACTGGTTATTTAGAAGCTGCTGCATGGATTATTAGCATCATTACTATTTTAGGCTCTTCAATCGCTTTAATGAATATAATGCTAGTTTCCGTTTCAGAGCGAACCAGAGAGATTGGAGCTGTCTCTT